>QKAI01000310.1 GCA_003246505.1 Spirochaetaceae bacterium
GGGGATTCAAGGTGCCCTACGAAGAGACGGAGACCCCCGTGGATTACGTGAGCTTCGGCCGGCGCATCACGGAGCTCTTCGCCGATTTCCGGGAAAGATACGGCCGGAAGGTAAAGCTCTACTTCGAACCGGGGAAATTCCTCATCGCCGAAGCGGGCATCCTGATCGTGCGGGTGAACACCCTCAAGAGGAACCGGGAGAGGCTTATCGCGGGAACCGATTCGGGCTTCCCCCAGCTGATCCGCCCCGCCTTCTACGGGGCCTACCACAGCATAGTCAATCTCTCAGGCCGGGGAGGGGAAAGGAGGGTTTACGACATCACGGGCAACATCTGCGAGTCCGGGGACATTTTCGCGAAGGACCGGGAGGTGGAGGAGATCCGGGAGGGGGATTACCTGGCCATACTGAACGGGGGGGCTTACTGCTACGCCATGGGGGGAACCTACAACATGCGGCCCCTTCCGGCGGAGGCCCTGGTGGACCGGGAGGGGGGGCTCCGGCTCATACGCAAAAGGATAAGCCCCGCCGACCTGGTCAGAGCGATAAGGGAGGAGACGGCATGGAACTGAATTTCACCAAACTCCAGGGGGCGGAGAACGACTTTATCATCCTGGAGGGGGAGACGGCGCCCCCCCTCTCGGGGGAGCAGGTCCGGTTTCTCTGCCACCGCAGGCGGGGCGTCGGCGGGGACGGGGTGGTGATCCTGACGAAGAAGGACCGCTGGACCATGACCATTTACAACGCCGACGGCACCCGGGCGGGGATGTGCGGCAACGCCACCCGCTGTGTCGGCCTCTACCTGGACCGGACAGGCCGCCTGGAGGGGTCCTCCTTTGAACTGGACACCGCCGACGGAATCAAGACGGTGAGGATAGAGGAACGGGGCGATGTCTACCGGGTGCAGGTGGATCTGGGGAAGGTCCGGTGGAATCCGGAGGAGGTCCCCGTTCTTCTGGAGGGAAGCCCCGTGCTGGACAGGGAGATCGAAGCGGACGGGGAGACCCTGTCCGTGTGCGCCCTCTCCCTGGGGAACCCCCACTGCGTCTACTTCACCGACGACCTGAGCGACCGCCGGGTGGGTACCCTGGGGCCCCTGCTGGAGAGCCACCCCCTTTTTCCTGACCGGTGCAACGTGGAATTCGTCCAGGTCCTGAACCGGGGGGAAGCCCGGGTGCGGGTCTGGGAGCGGGGCTGCGGGGAGACATCGGCCTGCGGCACCGGAGCGGCGGCGGTCTGCGCCGCGGCCAGCGAAACGGGACGGACCGGCAGAAAGATCGATATCCATATGCCCGGGGGTATCCTCACCCTGGAGCGGACCGGCGATGACAGGATGATCAAGACCGGCCCCGCGGCCTGGGTCTATTCGGGCCGGGTGGCCCTGTGACCGGGCTCCCCGGGGAGCTGGCCGCCCGGCGCATGGGCGGGGAGAGTTATAAATTCGCCCGGATCAAGCAGGTCCGGGAGGAGGCGAAAGCCCTCCACCCCCACAGGAAAATGCTGGACTTCGGGGTGGGAGAGCCGGACGGGGGGGCGGATCCCCTCATCACGGAGGTCCTGATCCGGGAGTGCGTGAAGCGGGAGAACCGGTTCTATGCGGACAACGGGATCGGGGAGTTCCAAAGGGCTGCCCTGGCCTATCTGGATCGGGTCTACGGGGTGAAGGGCCTGACAGAGGAGAACGTGCTCCACGGCATCGGTTCCAAACCGATCCTGGCTCAGCTGCCCTCCTGCTACATCAATCCGGGGGACGTGACCCTCATGACCGTCCCGGGCTACGGGATCATGGGCACCCACACGGCCTATCTGGGGGGAGAGGTCTGGCCCTGCCCCCTGCTGCGGGAGAATGATTTCTATCCCGACCTGGACGCTGTCCCCGGGGAGGTCCGGGGGCGGGCGAAACTGCTCTACCTGAACTACCCCAACAACCCCACCGGGCAGACCGCCACGGGGGAGTTCTTTCGCAGGGCCCTGGATTTCGCCGGGGAGAACCGCCTTCTCATCGTCCAGGACGCCGCCTACGGGGACCTGAACTACGGGGGGGCGCCCCTGAGCATCCTCTCCCTGCCCGGAGCCCTGGACCTGGCGGTGGAGGTGCACTCCCTCTCCAAGGCCTTTAACATGACCGGATGGCGCATGGCCTTCCTGGCCGGTTCCGCCGAGGCGGTCGCCCTTTACGGACGGGTCAAGGACAACGGCGATTCGGGCCAGTTCCGCCCCATACAGCTGGCCGCGGCGGAGGCCCTGGCCCATCCGGAGCTGACAGGGGTCTACCGGGAGAAGTACGAGAGGCGGCTCCGGCTCCTGGTGGAGACCCTCCGGTCCTGCGGCCTGGAGGCGGAGATGCCCCGGGGCACCTTCTACTGCTACGTGCCCGCCCCGGGAAAATCCGGGGCGGAGGCGGCGGAGTATCTGATCCGGGAGGGGGGCATCGTCACCGTCCCCTGGGACGAGGGGGGAGGCTACCTGCGCTTTTCCGTTACCTACGAGGCGGACACCGGGGAGGAAGAAAGGGCGGTCATGGAGGAGTTGAAGAACCGCCTGACCGGACTGATTTGACAAAAGGTCCGACTCCCTATACCATAGGGCCCATGGAAACGGAAGACAAGGGCCAGGTAAAGGCGGTGCTCCGCACTTTTACCCTGCTGGAGACGATTAGCAAGAACCCCCGCATGGGGATATCCGAACTGGCCCGGGAAACGGGGATCGCCAAGGCGACGGTCTTCCGCTTCGTCCAGACTTTCAAGGATCTGGGCTACCTCAACCCCCTGCCCGGGGACGAGGGATTCCTTCTGACCATGAAGCTTTTCCAGCTCGGATCGGGGGCCCTGGAGCACCAGGATCTGATCAAAATGGCCCATCCCTTTCTGGAACGCCTCTCCGATCTCTCCCACGAGACCATCCACCTGGCCATAAGGGACGGGGCGAAGATCATCTACATAGACAAGGTGGACTCCCGCTTCTCCCTCCAGATGCGCTCCGGGGTGGGCCGCTCCGCCCCCCTCCACTGCACGGGCATCGGCAAGGTGCTCTCCGCCTGGGAGTCGGAGGATCGCCTGGATACCCTTCTGCGGGGTTACGACTGGACCCCCTACACGGAGCACACCCTGACCAGCCGGGAGGATTTCCTGAAGGAAATGGCCCGCATTCGGGAGCAGGGCTATGCGGAGGACCGGGAGGAGCATGAGGAGAGGATCTACTGCCTCGCCGTTCCCGTGCGCAACCACACCGGCCAGGTCATCGCCGGCCTGAGCATCTCCCAGCCCCGGTTCCGCATGGACATGAGCCGGAAGGACGAGCTCATCGAGGCCCTGAAGCGGGAGAGCGGCCGCCTGTCCGATCTGCTTTAGATTTCCCTGGACAGCTGATTTTTCTCCCCGCGACCGGACAGTCTCACGAAGGGCGCGAAGGGACGATGGGAGGAGAGAGTTCTCACAGAGGGATGGGACGGATTTGAGTCCCCATCGGCCTGGTCTCGGGTGCGTTCAGTCCTATTCTCCCGTGTTTCCTGTTAAGGAAAGGGATGGTTTCAGTTAATAAAGAGCGGGACAGGAAAGCTTCTTATTGGTTTTTGGCAGCCTTTCTAATTATTTTAGAAAGGCTTCTTAAAGGGATTAGGTAAACCTCCTAACCGGTTTAGGAAGGCTTCCTAATCTTCCTGTTTATAAATAAAACCATCGGAGACGGGCACGGGAATCATCCTGGCCCGGGACAGAAGACAGCCAAACCAGGGCCTGACCGTCTTGGTAAGAAACCCTTCTCTCCCCTCAGCCCCCGGTAATCTCCCTTATCCTTTCCCGGATCAGATCCCAGTCGTCATGGAGGGGGAGGAGGATCCACTGGCCCCGGTTGAAATCCTCACTCTCCTTAGCCCGGGCCAGTTCCGCCTCGGACAGGTTCAGATAGCCCGAATAGGTGTTGTAGATAAGGCTCTCGTCGTTCAGGTTGTACCCCCCGTCCAGGGTGCAGCGGCCCAGGGCGGCCAGGGTCTTCACCAGGGCGGGAAAGGGCATATTCGATTCGGTCTGCTCCGAGGCGATGCGCAGGAAACGGCCGTAGGTGGCCAGATCGGTCACATCCAGATCCCCCGCCCTCTCCCGCAGGGCGCCCAGGATCTTCTGCTGCATAAGGCTCCGCTCGAAGTCGTTGCTGCCGTGGCGGGAGCGGGCCAGGCGCAGGGCCTCCACCCCGTCCAGGTGGTAGGTCCCCGGGGGATAGTAGAGGGTGCCCTCGCTGCCGTCCTCCCGGACGATCCGGTAGGTGGGGTCGCGCACTTCCCTCTCCAGGGTGACGTCTATGCCCCCCAGGGCGTTGACCACGTCTATGAAGGCGTACATGTCCACGCTCAGGTAGTAATCCACCCGCATGCCGCAGATCTCCGAAACGATGTCCAGGAATTCCTCCTTCCCGGAACCGAAGAAGTAGGCGTTCAGCTTGTGCCCCTCCCACCAGAGGTCCCGGGGGATGCTGACCAGGGAGATCTTCCCGGCGCTTCTGTTCACATGGGCCAGGATCATGGTGTCCGTGCCCCGGTTGTGGTAACCCACCAGTAGGACCGTGAAGCCGTCGGAGGGAATCTCCCCGGCAGAGGAGAGATCCGGGAGGGGGAGCGCGTCTTCCCCGGCCAGGGCGTCCACATCGGCCAGGGGTACGTCCCGGCCGTCCATGATGTGGATCTCCCCGGTATGCCTCTTGACCGCGAAGGAAGCCTGCCGGCTCCCCTCCCCGTCCAACAGATCCAGATAGACGAAATCCTCGTCCTCCCGTGGTTCCGCCGCCTGGGTGAGCCCCCGTTTTTCCAGGGCCTTGAGAAACTCCCTGTCCCCGTAAAGGGCCCTGATCCGCTCCACCCCCCGGTCCAGGAGGATCTCCCCCTCCTCCCGGGTATCCGCTTCGGAGAGGCGGGTCCGCAGGAGGGCGGGAAAATCCCCCCGGTTCCCCTCAAAGGGAACCCCGTCCAGGGCGGCTCCCTCCCCGGTCAGGGTAACGGTCATAACGGGCCGCCCCTCGCTTTTGGTCATGAAAACCAGTCCGGTCAGTCCCTCCCCGTCCCGGATCTCCTCCAGGCGGCACCCTTTGAGGCCCAAAAGACGCACCGTTTCCCCATTCCGGGCGGTCTCCTCCAGGAGGCTTTCCCAGGCGGCCCTTTCCCGCTCCCCCTCCTCCCAGAGGGCGGTCTCCCTCTCCAGGAAGGATTCCACCCTCCGGTCCGCCCGGGCAAAGGCCAGGGTGTTCCCCGAGGGGGCGGTGAGGACCCAGTTTTCATCCATGAGTTCCAGGGAGAAGAGAAGCCGCTTCCCCTTCCCCGATCCCCGGGAGAGGGTGCGGGTGTAGAGGGTGGAGCTCTTCTCCAGTTCCAGGCCCAGCTTATTCAGGAAAGTCCAGTCCTCCCCCTCCAGGGCGGCGGTTTTCTCCGCCAGTTTCCTCTCCTCGGCCCTCTTCTCCTCCCACAGGTCCAGGGCGCGGTAGAAGGGGCTATTCGGATCGGTTCCGCCCCGGGCCGCCGCCCCGGGGGAAGCTGATGGTTCCAGAGGGGCGGCCGTTTCCGGGGCCAGGCGCTTCTCGAGGCGGGAGATTTTCACCAGGGAGACCGTGGTCAGGGAGGCCAGGAACAGGAAGAGTCCCAGGGCGATGGCGCCCCAAAGGAGATTTTGGTTGTCACCGTACATGAAGAGCCCCCCCGATTCCGTCGGCGGCGGAGCTGATGATCCCCCCGGACCAGCCGCTCCCCTCCCCGCAGATCCACAGGTTCTCCCAGCCCTCGGGCCGTCCCCGGTCGTCCCGGATCACCTGGATCGGGGCGGAGGTTTTGCTCTCCAGTCCCAGGAGCTGCCCTTCCCGGAAGAGGGGCATCTTGGCCACGAAGTCGGAGAGCCCCTCCCGGATCGCGTCGGCCTGCTTTTTCGGGAGCTCCGAGGCCAGGTCCCACTCCCTCAGGCCCAGGGGATAGGAACTCTCCCCGGCCAGGGCGGTCTTTCCCTTAAGAAAGGCGTCTATGGAGCAGGCCGGGGCTTCCCAGGCGGGGACGATGGTCTTGAACCGGTGCTCCAGGGCCTCCAGCCACTCCAGGGCGGCCAGGGGGTCCTCACCGCCGGGGATCTCCCCGGGGCCTATCCCCGCCACCAGGGCGGCGTTGGCGAAGACCCCCTCCCTCTGGTAGGCGCTCATGCCGTTCACGATGTTGTCCGTTTCGTAGGGGGTGGAGGGGACCACCCGTCCCCCGGGGCACATGCAGAAGGTGTAGACCGGCCGCCCCTCCTCCCCCTTGTGGGTCAGGCGGTACTCGGCGGCCTTGACCCCGGGGAGTTCGGCGCAGCCCCACTGGGTGCGGTTGACCGCCTCCTGCCGGTGTTCCATACGGAATCCCAGGGCGAAGTTTTTCCCCCGGAAGGGAACCCCCGCCCCGATCAGGGCCCGGTAGGTCTCCCGGGCGGAGTGGCCCGGGGCGAGGAAGAAGAGCTCCCCCTCCCGGTCCCCCCGATCCGTTTCCAGGGCGGTCACCCGTCCTCCCTTTGCCCTGAGGCCGGTCATGGTTGTTTCAAACTCCATCTCCCCGCCCCACTCCTTAAAGAGGCGGCGCATGTTCTGGGCGATAAGGAAGAGGCGGTCGCTTCCCAGGTGGGGGTGAGTGGACCAGAGAATCTCCTCGGGCCCCCCCAGGGAGACGTAGAGGGAGTGGATCCAGTCCCGCTACCGGTTGATGCGCTTGGTGCGGGAGGTGAGCTTGCCGTCGGAAAAGGTGCCCGCCCCCCCCTCACCGAAGAGGTAGTTCCCCCGGGGGGAGAAGACCCCCTCCGTCTCGAAGCGGTCTATGAGCCGGGCCCTCTCCTCCACGGG
>QKAI01000056.1 GCA_003246505.1 Spirochaetaceae bacterium
AGAAAATTTTAAGAAATCATAAAAATCCCCTTGCCTCTCCCCTATAGGGGAGGGTTTATCCTTAATTCACCGGGTGAACAAAAGGAGGAAATGAGTATGATTGACGGGTTTACGGCCCATAGGGGTTCCCATTGCGAAAGCAGCGCCATGTTGAATTTACTGAGCCATCAGGGTTACCGAATCGGGGAGGAACAGATCATAGGGGCCGGTTCCGCCCTGGGCTTCTTTCTCGGGTCCACCCCCTTTCCCTTCCTCGGGGGGAGATCCCTAAGGCTGAAAGAGAATTTTGAAGAGTCCACGGGTATCGCACTGCGAGGGGGGAGCGAAGAGACCGACGGAAGGGGCTGGGAGAAAATTTTCGACTTGATTGCCCGGGGCATCCCCGTGGTTCTCCGGGTAGACATGAGGTACCTTCCCTACCTGTACGGGGGAAAATATGGCCCCCGGCACATGTCCTTCGGATGGCACATGGTCTGTCTCTGCGGATGGGATGGGGACCGCCGAATAGCTTTTCTCACCGATACGGATCGCACTGGGCCACAGGAGATACGGCTCAGGGATCTGGACAGGGCCCGCTTCAGCAAAACGAAGATCTTTCCCCCTGGGGGGGAATATTACTGGACGGAAAAGGCTAAGCCGGACTTCTCCTTTGATTGGGAGAGGATAGCCCTGGAATCCCTCGACAGAACGGAACAGGCCATGGGAGAGGCTCCCCCCCCGGGGGATGAGCTCACCGGCCTGGACGGTCTATCCCGCTATGCCGGAGCCCTCGCCGCTCTGGACAGGCGGGTGAAGCCCTATCTGCTGGCTCCGGTCCTGGCTTTCCATTACGGGTGTATCGAAACGAACGGAACGGGTGGGGCGGCGTTCAGGAAAATGTATTACCATTTCCTTAAGGAAGCCGGAGAGGCATCGGGCAACGTCTATCTCCTGGCTGCGGCGAATCTGCTCCGACCGGCCATGGAGGGATGGACCGAACTGGCGCTAGCCATGATGGAGGCCTCCCGGGACCGGGTCGCCCTGGGGAGAGGGGAAAAGCGCAGGGCTACCCTGGGGTCCCTCTCCCGCATAGGGGAGAGGATTTACGAAGGGGAGAAAAAGTTTTATTCCCTCATAGAAGAGCAAAGGAGAGTCAAGAGTGAATGATAAAATCAATTTGAAGAAAATCTACGCCCAGTGTTACGGGGCTAAGGAGGAGGTTGGGCTGATAGAGATCCCACCCCTCACCTATATCGGCTATGAGGGAATCGGGGCGCCCTATTCTCCTGCGTTTCAGGAGGCCATGACCGTTCTTTACGGGTTGGTCTATACGGTTAAGTTTCAATGCAAGGGGGAAGGCCGGGACTTTGTCGTTATGCCCCTTGAAGGGCAGTGGTGGTCGGAGATACCGGAAAAGTTCCGGGAAACGGAGAAGGATGAGTGGCGCTGGAAAGTCATGATCCCCGTCCCGGACTTTGTGGACGGCACCCTCTTTGAACGGGGACGATCCGCGCTGAGCCAGAGGAAGAACCCGCCCGGGCTCGAACGGGCCGTGCTTGAGGTAGTCGCCGACGGACTGTCCGCCCAGTTTCTCTACCGGGGCCCCTATGCAAAGGAAGGGCCATACATAGAGAGGATGCACCGGTATATCGAAGATGCAGGGTATAGACTCCGGAGCAGGCACAGGGAGATCTATCTGAACAGTCCCCAGAGGGTAACCTCGGAGGAGAAACTCCGGACGATTATCCGGCAGCCCGTGGAGAAAGGGTAGAAACGGCTGTTCATTCCCTTCCGGTCATAGTAGAATTGTACCGGGAGGGGACCGTGCTGACCATCGGCGAATTTTCCCGGACCGTCCGACTATCGGTGAAGACGCTCCGGTTTTATCAGGAAGAGGGGATTCTCATGCCTGTCCGGGTGGATGACGCAACCGGGTACCGCTTTTACGACGAAAACTCCTATGAGAGGGCGGAGGCCATACTGACCCTCAAGGAAATGGGTTTTTCCCTTAAGGAGATAAGGACAATCTTCCGGGATTGCGCCGCCGAGGAGGACCTGCGAAGCTTCATCGATGCGAAGCTCCGGGATATCCGGGCCCGGAAGGAGGAACTGGCCCGGCTGGAGAGACGACTCGCCTCCTATGAAAGGCTGATCGATTCGGAATCCCCCGCCTATTCCTGGGACATAGGAGAGATAGAACTGACCATCCCCCATTTCCTATCCCTTCCGATCAGGGGCAGCTACGATCTCATTAGTGACGCCTTCCGTAAGCTTTACCGGAAAGCCGGTCGCTACAGCCAGGGGAAGCCCTTCTGTTTCTTCCACGACAGGGAGTACCGGGAGGAGGACGCTTCCCTGGAGGTTGTGCTTGAAACGGAGAGGGAGCAAACCGTACCGGGACTGAAGACGGGGAAAATGGAGGGGCTGAAAGCGGTCAAGGCCGTCTATACAGGTCCCTACGGGGGACAGGGATCGGTTTATCTGAAACTTTTCGGCTACTGCAGCAGTAGGGGTTACATTCCGGCGGAACCGATCATAGAGCACTACGTGAAGGGTCCGGGGCTCGTCTTCCGGGGGAATCCCCAGAACTATCTGACCGAGTGCATCATTCCCGTCCGGACCGGCAGTACCTGAACTCCGCCTCTGTCACAAAGCCCGCGTCCTCGTAGAGCTTCAGGGCGTTCAGATTGTCGGTCTGCACTTCCAGGACGATCTTCTTCCCCTCCCCCTTCAGGATCTCCACCACCCGGGTCAGGACGAACTTCCCGATCCCCTTACCGCGGAAGGGGGCATCGATGCAGAAGCCGTGGATGTAATTCCGCTCCGGCTCCCGGTAAACCCCGATCATGCCGATGACCCCGTCCCCGGAGGAGACGGTGTAGAAGGTCCGACGGGGGCTGTGAAGAAAATCCTCCATCAGGGCCAGGGCCTCCTCCCATTCGTCCCCGAAGGCCCGGGCGTTGATGGCGGCCAGGGTTTCCTTTTGCGCGTCCCGTGCCGGGGCTAGGGTAATATCGGACCTTTCAGGGCTCGGTTCTCCCTCCCCCTGTCTGTAACCCATCAGAAATTCGGAATACTCGTAAGCGGCCCCAAGATGGTCCAGAGTCTGCCGCCCGCTCCGGGAATTCCCGTCGCATACGAAGAGGAGGGAACGGATCTCCCTGCGGCGGATCTCCTCCAAAGCCCGGTCCAGGAGGGTTCGGAAGCAGCCCGTCCCCCTTCTGTCCGGCCGGGTCAGGGCGACGATCTCACCCTCCGCCTTGCTATGGGAGAAGAGGCTCAGGGAGGCGGCGAGCTCTCCCTCCTCGTAGAGGAGAAAGGTATTCAGATCCTCCTCCCCCCCGAAATCGTCCACCTGGTCGAAGACATAGTGGGTCCCGTCATAGCCGTTGCACCGTTTATACAGGCCTGTCACCTCACCGGCCCTGCCGGGGGCAAGCACCCTTTCGGCGATAATCTCTCTTGTCATCCCTCTTCCCCTTCCTTTTGTCACTATAGCACACCGGGCACCCCCTGTCCCGGAGGACCGGGCTAATGAAAAAAAATGGTGTAATTTTTTTTTCGCTATCTATTCTGGGAATCCGTGATATTCTTTTCTTGACGTAGGATTTTTTTAACAAAGGAGAGGCTATGTCGACCAGAACAAAACTTATATTAATCGTACTGCTCACATCCATTGCCGGAGCATCCACCATTTTTGTAAATAGTCTTGTGCTGCGGCCCGTGAAGCATATCGAGGAGGAAACGGAAATTCTCGATAATCTCAAAATCAGCTTCATCAAGTATATCGCCCAGGCGAATCAGCTTGTGATCCAGGATTTCCAAGCCCAGAACGGGCTCGTAGAAGAGTCCCGCCAGGAACTGGACAGGGCTTTCGCCCAGATAGGGGAGCTGCAATACCTGCCGGCCATCGACGGGAAGATCCGGTCCTCCCTGGATACGATAAGTCTCTTTGCCACCACCCTGGGGGTCGCCCAGAAATCCCTGGACGGCAGAATCGCCGGCATCATCGAAGCGGGAGAGCTGTACCTGGGCAAGGGAAAGACCTTCACCATATTCCAGCTGGGCTGGGGCACGGCGGATATCAGCCCCGAAGGGGCGGATATGATCAAGGAACGAATTTTCTTCCTTTCCGCCGGGATAGTAGCCCTCAACAAGAACGCCGCCATCATACTGGAGAATCTGGACTCCCAGTACGCCAGCATCACCGAGGAGATAGAAAGGTATGAATCCCGGGCCCGGAAAACCCTGGTCATCATCCTCCTGGTCATCCTGACCGTCCCCATGGTTATCGCCCTGTTCATAGCCAACATGCTGGCCGACCGAATCCGCAAGATAGAGGTGGGCATCTCACGCATGAAGAACGGCGATCTGGCGGACCGCATAGAGATAAGCAGCAACGACGAGATGGGCCGGTTGAGCAGAAACGTGAATGACTTCACCGACGCCCTGAGCCTGTCCATCCTGCAGATACAGGAGGCCTCCCGGACGAATACGGAGAATACGGACCGGATGCGCACCACCGTGGAACTGGTTTCCCAGGCCTATACCCAGGCGACCGCCTCGGCCCAGTCCATCTGCGAAGAGATGAACAGCCTGGACCGGTCCGTGGGAATCACCGAGGAGGCGGCCCGGTCCGTTGACCGGCAGCTGGGGAATCTGGACAGCGTGCTGAGCGACCAGGTCTCCATGATAGAGGAGGCCAGCGCCTCCATTTCGGAGATGATCGCCTCCATCAGCAGCGTGAGCGACATAACCCTGCGCAAGAAGGAGTCCCTGTCCAAACTGGTGGAAGTCTCCCGGGAGGGGGGATCCCGCCTTGATGAGACGAACCGGGTGATCTCCACGGTGCACGAAAGCATAGAGGAGATACAGGATACCACGAGCATCATCGCGAATATCGCCTCCCGGACCAATCTCCTGGCCATGAACGCCGCCATTGAGGCGGCCCACGCGGGAGAGGCGGGCCGGGGATTCTCCGTTGTGGCCGAGGAGATTCGCAAGCTGGCCGAGGCGACCACGGTCAATTCCAAGCGCATCGGGGGGGTTATGAAATCCATCATCGGGAATATCGAGGATGCGGTGGAATCGGGGACGAACACGGGGGCCGTTTTCGAGAGGGTCGACCGGGAGGTCAGCGAAACATCCGCCTCCTTCGACGAGATAGCCAGCAGCATGTCGGAACTGAAAATGGGGGGCACCCAGATTCTGGACGCCATGGGAAGGCTCAACGATATTTCCGGCCAGGTTCAGGACAGCGATGTCGCCATGAGGGAGGCCTTCGACGCCAATAAACGGGCCATAGAAGAGGTGGATCATGTCTCCCAGGTCACGGTGGAACGGGTCAAGCAGATAACCGAAGCCCTGGAAACCCTGGCCGGTGAGATGGCCAGGGTCACCGCCGTAACGGAGAAGGCCGACGCCATCTCCGAAACCCTGCGGATGGAAGTGAAGAAGTTCGTCCTGAGCGGGGATCGGAATCAACCGGCCGATCTAGCCTCTTAGGTAGATGTAGGCCAGGAGAAAGGGGGCGATCCCCTTGGCTTCGTTCTCCACCACCGGCTCGGACATATAGTAGTCGTAGCTGCCGTCCCGCCGCTGGGCTCCCCCCAGTCCGGCGACCAGGCAGGTTCCGCCCAGGCACATCTCTCCGGCGCCGTTCCGGTACAGGTATTTTTCGCAGATACCGAAGAAGGCTTCCTCCGCCCTGGCCCGGTACTCCGGCCCCAGGATTCCCAGGGACACCGCCTTGGCCAGGCCGTAGGCTATGATGGAGGAGCCGCTGGTCTCGGGGTAGTTCCGGTCCGCTTCGGGCCGGTCCGCCACCTGGTACCACATGCCGTCCGGCTGCTGATAGCGCAGCAGGGCGTCGGCCAGCTCCGTAAAGACCCGGGTCATGAAATTGTAGAATTCCCGGTCCTCCTCCCTGTCCAGCAGTTCGATGATGTCCACCAGGGCCATGAAGTACCAGCCCAGGGCCCGGAGCCAGTAGTGGGGGGAGAGCCCCGTGGCGGGGTCGCACCAGTACATGGATTTGGAGGAGTCGTAGGCGTGCTTGTAGAGCCCGGTCTCTTCGTCCTTCATGATTTCGTAGACGGTGCGGAACTGGTTCAGGATATCGGGATAGTTCCCCTTGCCCTTGTACCGTTTCTCGTACTCGAGATAAAAGGGCTGCCCCATGTAGAGACCGTCCAGCCACACCTGGTCCGGGTAGATCTGCTTGTGCCAGAAATTCCCCTCCGCCGTGCGGGGCTGATGGCGCAGCTGGGCATAGAGAACGTCCATGGCCCGGCGGTACTTCTCCTTCCCGGTCAGGTCGTAGAGGCGGAACAGGACGCTCCCCTCCTTGATGTTGTCCAGGTTGTACTCCTCCTCACGGAATCCCAGGATGGAACCGTCCTCGCCGATATAGTAATCGATGAAACGGTCGCAGAAGTCCAGGTATTTCCGGTCCCCCGTGGAGTCGAAAAGCCGCATCAATGCGGTCATCATGCACCCGTCGATATAGTTCCAGTGGGGCTTTTTCCCCTGGCGGATCATCTCCTGGTTCCAGACGGGCATCTCCGGACCGCCCTTCTCCAGAATCTCCCCTATATAGCTATCCACCATGTCGAAAATTTCATTTTTTTCCATTCCTAGTACCTCCCGCTGATGCTGTCCAGAAAACGAATCGTCTCATCAATCGTCTCGGGGGAGTTGTTCTCCAGGGTCACCTGGATCATGGGCTTGTGCTTGCTTATCAGTTCCACCAGGAGGGGAAAATTGAACTCCCCCCGGCCGGCGGGCAGATTCCCGTTCTTATGCCCC
>QKAI01000380.1 GCA_003246505.1 Spirochaetaceae bacterium
TGAGGATCAGAAATACCAGAAGATGCCTGACCGGAGAGAAAAGTTCCTCCGCCGGTACGGCGGTGATGAAATTCCACGCGGCCACCGGTATGGGTTCGGAGAAAAAGAGGGATTCCCTTCCTTCGGGGGAGGAGGAGAATCGGCCCCCCTCCGGGGAGGTCAGCTCCCCGGCGAGCCGGGGATCGGGGTAGATGTCAGAGATATGGGCCAGTCCTCCGGTGGAGGTATCCCGGCGGGAATGGGCCACAAGGGTGCCCTCCGATGTGAGGATGAATCTGACGATCCTTCCCTCGGACCGCATCCCTCTTATGACTTTCTGAAGGAACTCCAGTGAGATGCCGGAGCCGACGAGCCCCGCGGGATATCCCTTACCGTCGACGATGGGGGCTACGATGAATACGGTAGGTATCCCTGTCGTCCTGGAAATGAGGGGTGGGGTGATCTGAGTCGGCCCCCCGTTCATGATGGAGATGAAATAGGGGCGGTTGGCAATATCCCCCTGGAAAATACCGATTTCCCCGTTCTTCCCGATGATCGTATGGTAGATGCCCTCCCTGTTGGAGCCGTATATGTCCTGGAATATGTCGGGATATTTCTCCTGGAGAATCCGGTATCTGTTGATGTTCTGAAGATCGAAGTCCTCGAAGCTATCGTTGATATTCTTGGCGGCCGGGGTGGCGGCGATGGTCTCCGGCTCCAGCATGAGAGTCGTCAGCCAGGTGTTTATGAGTTCTCCGTTGTTTCTGACGTTCTGCCGGAACGAACTCTCCAGCTGGGACTCCAGGACGGGACCGATATAGGCATAGGCGGCCAGGTCCATGAACAGAATGCCCAGGGCCGCGACGGGAAGAACCCAGAGGACCAGTTTCATTTTCAAAGGGATAAAATCACACCCATTAATAATAGGAGAAAATTTCTCGCCTGTCAAAAAAGACCTCCCCCCTCCCCTCCATTGTCATTCGGGGGATCATCCGATATGATGGGATCATGAATGACGCCGATCTGAACGGGATATTCCCGGGCCTGATGGAGGATCTGATTAAACTGCGCCGGGACCTGCACCGCATTCCGGAAACGGCCATGGAGGAGGTGCAGACCCGGGAGCGCCTTCTCCTGGAACTCACCCCCCTGCCCCTGGATATCCATCCCCCCTATCTGGGGACGGATATCGTGGCCGATCTGACTCCCCCGGGCCCCTGGGTGGAGACGGTCCTCCTCAGGGCGGACATGGACGGCCTGTTGATCGCGGAGGAGGAGGACCGGCCCTGGAAATCCACCCATGAGGGGAAGATGCACGCCTGCGGCCACGACGGGCACATGGCCGTGCTGACCGGGGCGGTCCGGCTCCTCTGCCGCAACCGGGAGAGGCTGACCAAAAGGGTGCGCTTCGTCTTCCAGCCCGGGGAGGAGATGCGCTGCGCCGGGAAGCTGTTGGCCCGGAGCGGCGCCTACGAGGGGTGCACCGAGGCCTACGCCCTCCACGGCTGGCCCGGCATAGGGGAGGGGGTCATCCGCACCAAGGGGGGGGTCTTTCTGGCGGCCACGGATACCTTCACCTTTACCTTCACCGGCAAGGGCACCCACGGGGCCACCCCCTGGAACGGGGAAAATCCCCTGCCCCCCGCCTCCCGCTTCGTCCTGGAGGCGGAGGCCCTCCACGAAAGGGTTTCCGAACGGGCCGGCTCGGTCATCTCCCCCTGCATCATCAGGGGGGGCACCAGCGCCAACATCATCCCCGGACGGTGCACCGTGGAGGGTACGACCCGGTATCTGGACAGGGAGGAGGGCCTGGCCCTGGTGGAGGAGCTCCGCGCCGCCGCCCGGCGTTGCGCCGGGGAGGGAATTTCCGTGGAGGACTACTTCGACCGGGTCTACGACCTTCCCGTCATCAACGGGGATGCCCATGCGGACCGGGTGCTGGCCCTGGCCGCCGGCCTGTTCGGGCCGGAATCCAGCCGCAGGGCGGAAAAACACGATATGATGGCGGAGGATTTCGCCTTCTGCCTGGAAAGGGTGCGGGGTTGCTTTTTCCAGCTGGGACTGGGGGAGGAGTGGCCCTCCCTCCATACGAGTCGATTCGATTTCAACGACCGGGTCATAGAGAGGGGAGTCATCCTCTTCGCGGCCCTGGCGGGAGGGCTTGATGAGCCGATACGATAACATGACCTACAGGAGATGCGGCAGGAGCGGGATCAAGCTCTCCGCCCTCTCCCTGGGGCTCTGGCACAATTTCGGAGAGGAGGACGATCAGAACCGGGCCCGTGAGCTGGTCTGGGGAGCCTTTGACCGGGGCATAACCCACTTTGACCTGGCCAATAACTACGGCCCCCCGCCGGGGAGCGCCGAGATCACCTTCGGGAGGATCATGAAGGAGTCCCTCCATTCCCACCGCCATGAGATTCTGGTATCCACCAAGGCGGGCCATCCCATGTGGGACGGCCCCTACGGGGACTGGGGCAGCCGGAAGCATCTCATCACCAGCCTGGATCAGAGCCTAAAGAGGATGAATCTGGAGTACGTGGATATTTTCTACTCCCACCGATACGATCCGGACACCCCCCTGGAGGAGACCATGGGCGCCCTGGATTACGCGGTCCGTTCCGGAAGGGCCCTCTATGCGGGTCTTTCCAAGTATCCCGCCCAGGTGACCTCCCAGGCCCTGGAGATCCTGAAGCGGCTGGGGACCCCCTGCCTCGTCTTCCAGACCCGGTACAATATGATGGAACGTGAGCTGGAGGGGATGCTGGACCACATCCTGGATGTGGCCGGGGTGGGGCTGACCATATTCTCCCCCCTGGCCCAGGGCATGCTGACGGACCGGTATCTGAAGGGAATTCCCGAGGATTCCCGGGCGGCTCGGAATCACTTCCTCAAAAGGGAGAATCTCTCCGATGAAAAACTCCTCCGGATAGGCCGGCTCAACGAAGTGGCCCGACGGCGGGGACAGTCCCTGGCCTCCCTGGCCCTGACCTGGGTTCTGGGCCATCCCGGAGTGGGGTCCGCCATCATCGGGGCCAGCCGTATCGCCCAGCTGGAGGACAATCTGACAGCCCTGGGGACGTCGCCGCTGAGCGATGAGGAGCAGGGGGAGATAAAAAAAATACTGGGTCTTTAGGATCGCCCCCTTTTCCGGCGGGCGTGTCGGGGGAGCCACGGTAAACCACGGATTTTATAGAGGGGGGGGAAGTAAACCGGGGAATGATCAGACCAGGGTTATCTTGTCCCCGGGCACCAGAACCCTGACGATGCACTCCGCCAGGGAAGCGAAGGACTCCCCGGCGAGCATGGTCTCCTCCCGGTCGCCGTAATGGCAGGGGATGGCCAGTTTGGGACGGATGACCTTGACCGCCCGGGCCGCATCAACGTGTCCCATGACCGATCCCCCCCCCACGGGGAGCAGGGCTATGTCCACGGGGCCCAGGTTCTCCATCTCCGCGATGTTGTCCGTATCCCCGGCGAAGTAGATCCGCTTGCCCCGGATCTCGATCAGGAACCCCAGCCCCTTGTCGCTCCTCTTGTGTATCTCAGAACGCCTGTTGTAGGCGGGAACCCCCTTGATTCTCACCTGGGTATCCAGAATTTCCCTGTCCGGCAGGAGGATCTTCCCCCTGCCCAGGCTGGAGATGACATCCTCCGGGCCGATGATGCGCGTATTGGGAACGGCGATGCGTTCCACGTCCATGGGGGAGAAATGGCGCTGGTGTCCATGGCTGATGAGAATGAAGTCAGCCCCGATGTCCAGCTTGCCCAGCCTCCAGGGATCTATATAGAGAACAGCTCCGCCTATGATGGCGAATGATGAATTGCCGAAGTATTGAATTTCCAATGCCATTTTTTTACCTTGAAGTGATTTTTATAATCCGTTACCCTAAACATAACACATTTTGTCGGGAATTACCAAAGGGAGTCCCATAAAGTCACCGGGAGTACATTGGCCCCTTGCGTGAGCCCCCCGTTTGGCCTAAACTGGGCCCCATGGATAGACCGGAAGAGGATCTGAATTTCATACTCCCCCGCTACCCCTTCTCCCTGGGGGAACGGCAGAATTTGAAGCTCTGGCTGGGGGAACTGCACCAGTGGGGATTCCCCCCCCTGAGCCAGTGGTGGACGGCCCCTTCGGAGAAACTCAGGGGGAAAGACCTGCGGAAGGCCGCCCTGGCGCCGGTCCGGGAACGATGGGAACGGGCCCGTGAGGAGGGGCCCCTCTGGCCGGAGAGCCGGCCGGTCCATCGGAAGAATCCGGTCCACTTCGAAGAGATACGGGATGACCGGAACATCCTGGGGTCCTGTCCCGTGGCTTCGGAGAAGACCCGGTGCTGCAACCTGCTCACCCTGGACGCGGTCTTTCGCTGCGGCTTCGACTGCTCCTACTGCTCCATCCAGTCCTTCTACTCCCGGGGGACCGTCTCCTTCCACGGCAATCTGGGCCAGAAGCTCGCCGCCCTGGAGAAAACCCTGGATCGGGGGAAACTCTACCATATCGGCACGGGGCAATCCTCCGACTCCCTCATGTGGGGAAACCGGCAGACCGGAGATGAACCGGGTCTCCTGGAGGAACTCATGGCCTTCGCCCGGAGGAATCCCCGAGTCATTCTGGAACTGAAGAGCAAATCGGATAATCTGGGCTGGATCCTGGAGAACCGCTCCCTGGTCCCCTTCAATGTGGTATTCACCTGGTCCCTGAACCCGGAACCGGTCATCCTCCACGAGGAGCGGGGCACCGCCTCCCTGGAGAAGCGGCTGGCCGCGGCGCGACGGGCGGCGGACCGGAACCTTCCCGTGGGATTCCACTTCCACCCCATGATCCGCTACGGGGGGGGCGACGATGATTACGGGGCCCTCTTCCGGCGGGTCCAGGAGATGTTTGTCCCGGAGGAGGTGGTGCAGATCTCCTTCGGAACCCTCACCTTCATACGGCCGGTACTCAAAAAAATCCGCTCCCGCCCCTTCTCCAGCCAGATCCTGCGCCTGCCCCTGGAGGAGTCGGCGGGGAAGTTCACCTATCCCCTTGATATGAAACGGGATCTCTTCCGATCCGCCTACGAGGCGTTCCGCCCCTGGCACGGTACGGATGTCTTCTTCTACCTGTGCATGGAAGATCCCGCTCTCTGGGAGCCCGTATTCGGACGGAGCTACGAATCAAACGGGGACTTCGAGGCGGACATGCTCTCCTCCTACTATGGCAAACTGAAGAAAATCGGCACCTAAAGGGCGGGACGCTCCTCGTTCCGTAGTTCCAGCATGATATAGAAAAGGCACATCCATTTGTAGCCCGAGGCGGATTTGCCCTCGAAATCGAGGCGGTAGAGCTTTTTCTGGTAATGGAACTCCAGGAAGTGCTGCTTGAAAACGTTCAGACCGGTAATCCCGTTCAGGGGGAAGACATGCTCCTCCCCGCGGGGGTCCTGAAAAACCAGACGGTCCCCGTAGAAGAGGGTCCGACCCCGGGCGACACGGGCCAGGGGGCGGCGCCGGTAACCGGTGCGGAGCCATACCGGTTCATCCTCCAGCAGGGGGGCCCCGCTCTGCTCCGCCAGGGCCTTCCGGGCCAGGGTGCGCAGATGCTCCTGCTGCCAGTCGTTCCAGTCGTACATGTAGGGGAAATAGTTCTTCTCCCCCCCCCAGTCGAAGAACCCGTACCGGTCCACGTCCACATGGAAATCGCAGGCCGAACAGGAGAGCCGGTTCCCCCGGGACTCCAGTTTCCCCAGGGACAGGCAGCGGGGACAGGTGAACAGGGTCAGCTCCATGTTCTCCGCCCGCTTTTCCCCGGAGAGGGGTATCATTTTTTCCTTCTGCAGGGCATATTCGTCATAGGAGAGGTAGGTCTTGAGCCGCTCCTCGATTTCGGAAAGCTTCATCGTTTCTATCTCTGCGGCGGTAATGCCCACCTCATAGCGGAAGCGGATGGGCCGGCGGTTGTGTCCCCAGTTCCACCGGGCCTTGGTCAGGTAGGCCCCTTCGGAGTGGACGAAAACCACGGGGATTTTAAGGAACCGGAGCAGTTTGGCCGTTCCCGGAACCGGAGGGAGTCCCCGGCCGTCCCAGGTCTGCTGCCCCTCGGGGAAGATGCCGATCTTACCCCCCAGGGCGGCGTACATCCTTATCAGCTTGATCGTCTCCATATCGGACATATTCTTCGTGGTGGGAATGCAGGCGGCCAGATTTTTCATGATCCATCCCAGCCCTTTCTTACGGAAAATGGCGTCCGTGGCCACCCAGTGGGGGGCGTGTTTCCCCCCCAGGGTAATGAGGACCGGATCCCAGGCCAGCTGATGCTGTCCGAAAAGGACATAGGGCCCCCGCAGCTTCCGGTACTCCCGGGACCAGCTGACATGGACGCGGAAAATCAGGAAAAAGGGAATCAGAACGAATACCCTCGCCAGATTGTACACAATAAACTGCAGCACCCGCCGTACCGCCAGAATCGCTTTTCTGTCTGCCATAATCTCACGACCGGCCCCTACCGGTCCCTCTCCTTTTTGAACTGTATGATAAGCCGGAACAGCATGAGCCACTTATACCCGGAGACGTTCCTTTCCGTAAAGGTGAACCGGTAAAGCTGGTGGTCATGGTAGAATTCCGTATAATATTGCTTGAAAACGCTGAATCCGGATATTTCCTTCAAGGGAAGGGAGATCTTCTCCCGGGGGGAGGAAAATTCGATCCGGTCTCCGAAGAAACGGGCGGTTCCCACCCCCCGGTCCTTCAGGGCACCCTTCCTTCCCCTGGTCAGTCGGACGCATCCCCGGTCCTCCCAGAAGAGGGTCTGCCCCTCATCCAT
>QKAI01000371.1 GCA_003246505.1 Spirochaetaceae bacterium
TTTTCCCTGCGTGACGAATTGAATGACGATTTTGAGGGGACCCTGGACTTCCTGAGGGAGAACGGTTTCGAAGCCTACGAAATGGGCATCTACTTCGGCGAGGAGGATCCCCGGGTGGCCGCGGAGGTCCGGAGGATTGTGGACCGCTTCGGCGCAATGCCCGGATGCATCTGGACCAGCGGGGAAGCCCGGGAGAAACTGCCCCTCCTCCGGGAACGGGGCCTTATGGTCGAATCGTGCCATCTTTTCTTCAACCGGGCCTACGGGGAGGTCCTAACGGATAACCTGGAAAGCATGATCGCCTTCGCGAAGGAGACGGGCATCCGCCAGTACGTGGTCAGCTGCTCCCTGGAGAGCTGGGACGCGGCGGAGGAGGTCCTGGATCAGCTGGCCGCCGTCTCTAAGGCCCTGGAAAGGGAGGGAATCCTTCTCGCCTATCACAACCACGACAAGGAGATGGCCCCCGCGGGAGAGAAAACGGTACTGGAAGCCCTGTTGGACCGCATCCCCTCCCTCTCCCTTCAGCCCGACATCGGATGGATGGAAGCGGGGGGCGGGCCCGTATCGCGGATCCTTTCCGGATACGCTTCCCGCATAGGCAGCCTGCATTTCAAGGATCTCCTCTTAAAGGAGCGGACCGCCGAAGGGGGCATCATCTGCACGCCCATCGGTTCGGGGGATGTGGACAGCCTCGCCCCCCGGCCCTTCCTGAAGGATATGCCCCTTCTCGAAACGGGCCTGATCATTGATCAGGATAACGCCCGGGGGCGGATGCTCGATGAACTGATATTGGGAAAATCCTATCTTGAGAAGGAATTTCTTGGAAAGGTCTGAAAGGCTCCGTTCATAAAAAAGCCCCTTTCGGGAATGGGAAAGGGGCTTTTTGAATCAACGTCACTATCCCCGCCGTCGGCGGAGGGCGGCGAAGACGCTCTGCAGAACGATGAAAAAGCAGAGCAGCAGGGAGAGCACGATTTTGTTCCACCACGACGAGAGGGTTCCGTTGCTGCGAATGTAGGTCTCGATGATGGCCTTGATGAGCACCCCGAAGAAACTGCCTACCACGGTGCCCACCCCTCCGGTCAGGAGGGTTCCCCCGATGACCGTGGAAGCGATGGCCTCCATTTCGAATCCCCGGGCCTGCTCTACGAATCCACTTGTCGTATTCAGGCAGAAGACGAACCCGCCCAGAGCGGAGAGGAACCCGTTCAGCACGTAGGCGGACATCTTGACCTTACGTACGTTCAGCCCCATGAGCATGGCCGACTGCTCGCTTCCCCCGATTGCGAAGACGGAGCGGCCGAACTTGGTGTACTTGAGAACGTACCAGATCACAGCCAGGGTTATGAGGGCGATGACCACGCTGGGGTGGATGAAGGGGAAGAGTTTTATGCCCCTCTTGTTCACGATGGCCCCGAAGGGCAGGTAAATATTCTTGTTCGCCATATCCAGAAAGTTCTGGTTGGACAGGATGGCGATCTGATCCACGCTGATCATGGCTGTGAGACCCCTGGCGAAGAACATGCCCGCCAGGGTTACGATGAAGGGCTGGATCTTCAGGTAGGAGATGAGCCATCCCTGTACCGTCCCGAATACAATCCCGAAGAGAAGCACAATGCCTACCGCCGTGGACGCCTTCATTCCCTTGATTTCCATCATGTAGGCCAGCATCATGCAGGAGAGTCCCACCATGGATCCCACGGAGATATCGATGCCCCCGGTGATGATGACCACGGTCATGCCCGACGCCACGATGATGAGCCCCGCGTTGTCAATGAGCATGTTCATGAAGGTCTGCATATTGCCGAATCCCTGGCGGCTGTAGATGAGGATGCCCGCCAGATACATGATGGCGAACATGACAATGGTCACCATCAGGAGGAAATTGGAACCGGAGACTTTCCGTTTCGCCTGTTCAATCAGATTCATGCTTTCTTACCTCCCCGGGCGGAGATCCACCTCTTGAGTTCCTCCGACTGAATGGAGACGATCAGGACGACCACGATAGCCTTGTACACGGGGAGCTGGTCCGCCGTGACGCCCATGGCGTATAGGCTCGTGGTCAGGGCCTGGATGGTAATGGCCCCGATGACCGATCCGGCCAGGCTGAATTTGCCCCCCGCCATGCTGTTCCCTCCCAGGGCGACGGCGAGGATGGCGTCCAGTTCCATGTTCAGCCCGATATTGTTGGCGTCGCTGGAGTAGATACGGCTTGAGGAGATGACCCCCGCCATGGATGCGGTCAGCCCGCAGAGCACATAGCCCAGAAACATGATGAAGGTCGAATTAATCCCCACCAGGCGGCCCGCCCGGCTGTTGATGCCCACGGTCTTGATGTAGAGCCCCAGTGCGGTTCTGGTCAAAACAAGGTAGAAAATCAGCACCACCGCCGCGGCGATGAATACCGGCGTAGGAACGATCACCCGGGGAAGGAACCCCCCGATGCCCTTGAAGGACTCCATGCGCACGTAGATGATCTGTCCGGGGACCATTTTCCCCCCGATCTCCCGGGCGCTGATAAGTTGCGCCACGCCCCGTCCCGCCGTGAAGAGGATCAGGGTGGCCACCATGGCCTGGATCCTCAGTTTCGAAACAAGCAGCCCGTTAAAGGCGCCGCATATCATTCCTATGGTCAGAGCGGCCAGAATGGCCAGGACCATGGGAGTGGCGTAGGAATCGTAGCTTGAACCCAGAAGGCGTACGCAGACAGCCGCGGAAAGGGCGCTGACCGCCCCCACGGAGATATCGATGCCCCCGGTGGCGATGACAAGGGTCATGCCCACCGCCAGGATAACCAGCTCGCTGGAGCGGTTGACGATATCGATTATGTAGCCGTAGAGCACCCCGTTCTGAATGGATATGTTAAAGAACGCCGGCGTTTTGATCACATTGACGATAAGGACGAGGAACAGGGCGAAGAGGGGAAGAAAGAGTCGCTGCCCCACCAGCGCCCGGCCCTTGCTTTTGACTAAGCTCAAAGTATCGCTCATTACTGGTTCCCTCCTGCGATGGCGGCCATGACGTTATGCTGGGTGATATTCTCGTTCTTCAGCTCCCCCACCTTCTTCCGGTCGCAGAGAACGCAAAGCCGGTCAACGGTCCGGAGCATCTCTTCGATCTCGGAACTGATGAACATGATGGTCATGCCCTCCCGGGCCAGCTGCACGATCAGCTTCTGAATCTCCGCCTTAGTGCCCACGTCGATACCCCGGGTGGGTTCGTCCAGGATGAGAAAATCCGGATCGGTGATGAGCCACCGCCCCAGAATCACCTTCTGCTGGTTCCCCCCGGAGAGCTGGCTGACCGGCGTCTCCGCCGATGCGGTCTTGATACTGAGGATCTTTATGAATTTATCCGCCAGTTCGTTCTGTTTGGAAAGGGGCAGCAGCTTGAACATGCCGGTCCGGGCCTGCAGGGCGATGATGAGGTTCTCCCGTACGGAAAGGTCCCCGATGATTCCCTCTTCCTTGCGGTCCTCGGGCAGAAAGGCCATGCCCCTCTTGAGCGAGTCGATGGGATTGTGTGCCCGCACGGCCTCTCCCTTGAAGGACAGTTCCCCCCTGTCCGGCTTATCGGCGCAGAACAGCAGACGGGCCAGTTCGGACCGTCCCGATCCCAGAAGTCCCGTCAGGCCGATCACTTCCCCCTTGCCGATCTCCAGATCGAAGGGCCTGATCGAGCCGGCCTTGGTCAGTTCCCGGGCATCCAGAATAGTTTCCCGGCTCTCCCCGGAGAGGCTTTCACCCCCCTGGGAACGGATCTGGGCCAGATCGTCGTATTCATGGCCGAGCATCTTGGCCACCAGCTGAACCCGGGGCAGTTCGGCCACGTCGTAGCGGCCCACCAGCTCCCCGTTGCGCAGAACGGTAATGGCGTCGCAGACTTCGTAGACCTGCTCCAGGAAATGGGTGACGAAGATGATGGATACCCCCTGATTCTTCAGAGACTTCATCACTTCGAAGAGTTTCTTCACTTCCTGATCATCCAGGGAGCTGGTGGGCTCGTCAAGGATCAGAACCTTGCACTGAACGTCCACCGCCCGGGCGATGGCCACCATCTGCTGGATGGCCACGGAGTAGTCCCCCAGGGTTTTCGTCACATCTATCTTAAGCCCCACCGCCTCCAGGGCGGCTTCGGCTGTTTTGTTCATTTTTTTCCATTTGACCGCTCCCCATTTCGTCAGGGGCTGGCGGGCAAGGGATATGTTCTCGGCCACGGATATATTCGGGCAGAGATTCACTTCCTGGTACACGGTGCTTATGCCGTTCTTCTGAGCCTCTTCCGGGGAGTGATTGATAACAGCCCCCTCAATGCCTTCGACGCGAATGTCCCCTCGGTCAAGGGGATACACGCCGGTAAGGACTTTGATGAGGGTGCTTTTACCGGCACCGTTCTCACCCATCAGAGCATGGATTTCTCCTTTCCTGAGGGTAAAGTCCACATTGCTCAAGGCTTTGACTCCAGGGAACTCCTTATGTATGCCGCGCATGGTCAGCATATCCGTCTCTTTCATCGGAACCTCCGGATAAAAAAACGGGGCACAGGCTGTCCTGTGCCCCATCGATTTTATGAATTAGTTGTTTCAAAACTCAGGAAGATTTGAAAGCAACTCTAGTATTTTCTCGTGGGCATGATCTCTTTGGCGTTGAACTGATCGAATACGCCTTCTTTCACGTACATGATCTTATCAACGGGCTTGCCCGCTTCCAGCATCTGGATGATCTCGGCCACACGGGGTCCGTGCAGGGGGTTACACTCGACGTCCGCATTGATTTCGCCGGCGATCATTCTGTTGAAAGCTTCGTGCACCGCGTCGAAGGATACGATGATGATATCCTTTCCGGGAACCTTGCCCACAGCCTTGATGGCGTCGATGGCGCCGAAGGCCATGTTGTCGTTCTCGGCGAAAACCACGTCGATGTCGTCGTAGGCTTTCAGGAAGGATTCCATAACTTCCTGGCCCTTGGCCTGGGTGAACTCACCGGTCTGCTTGGCAAGCAGGTTGTAGTTGCTGTTCTTGGCAAGACCTTCGGTGATACCCTTAGTCCGTCCCACCTGGGCCGAAGAGCCGATGGTTCCCTGAAGCAGAACGCAGTTGATCTTTTCCTTATCCCGGCCGGTCTTCTTGAGGTAGTCGTTCAGCCACACAACGCTGTCCTGACCTTCCTTGAGGAAGTTGCCCCCGACCCATGCCACGTAGAGGCTGTCATCGGATACATCCATCATTCTGTCGGAAAGGATAACGGGGATGCCGGCGGCCTTGGCTTCGCCCAGGACCGTTTCCCATCCGGTCTCGACAACCGGTGCCACGACGATATAGTCCACATCCTGCTGGATGAAGTTCCGGATCGCCTTGATCTGGTTCTCCTGCTTCTGCTGGGCGTCGTCGAAAATCAGTTTGTAGCCGTTGGCTTCCACGAAGGTGCTCTTGAAGGATTCCGTATTGGCGGTGCGCCAGTCGGATTCGGCTCCGACCTGGGCGTAGCCCACGGTGATCAGGCCGGTTCCCTCACCGGCGGCGGCTTCCGATTTGCCATTGGCGGACAGGAGTCCCCCGCAGAGAAGCAGCAGAGTCAGAAACACAACAAACACTCTGTTTTTCATATCATTCTCCTTAAACATAAAGTTTATTAAAAAGATGATAAACCCGGTTTTTTCAGCCGTACATGAGCTTACTTCCGCACTTTTGTGGAATTTTTTCCTGACCCGGGGAAGAATGTACGTTTTCTTCGGAAAAAGGTTAGCTTTTCTCCGATCGGCGAAACTCCCGAGGGGAAATCCCCGTGTTTTTCTTGAAAATGAAACTGAAATAGTGGGGATCCCCGTACCCCACCTCGTAGGCGATGTCGGAACACTTCAGGGAACTCAGTTTGAGTAGCCTCTTGGCCTGCTCCAGGCGGACCCGGGTCAGATACTCGATGAAGGTGACCCCCTCCTCCTGGGAGAACAGGGTGCTGAAGTGGTTGGGGCTTACATTGACGTGGGTGGCCACCGCGTTCAGGGAGATGTCCGGGCTCATATAGTTTTTCTCTATGTAGCCCTTGGCCTGGTGGATCTGATCCCCGTGGCGGCTCTCCCCGCTTCCTATGATGTTGTGGAGATGGTTGCTGGCCATGTAGCCCACGATGCTCTCCGCCTCCCGGTAGGATCGGCTCACCTCCTCCAGATGGGAGACCAGGGGGCCGATGCCTATGGAGAGGGCCGATCCGGTTTTCCGCTCCCCCTCAAACTTCACCGCCTGGGCCAGGGAGTACTGCCGGTCCTCCCCATCCTCCGGATCGTCAAAGCGCATGAGCAGGACTTGATCCCCCATGAGGGGGAGGGAGAGAACCACGTCCCTTCTGCCCTGGACCAGGCTCTCCACCACAGGCTCGAAGAGGGAGGGGCCCCCGGACCTCTCCCCGCCGGCCCGGATAACCATGACCCCGTAGCTTCCGGCGGAACAGTCAATCCCCAGGGATTTGGCCCTTTCCAGGGCGGTGCGGGAGTCCAGGCGGCCCGCCATCAGTTCGGTACCCCATTTCTCCCTCAGGAGCTCCTCGGAGGAGCGCACCTTGCTTCTCAGACTCTCCAGGTCGGACAGCCTCTGCCTCTCCCCGTCCAGCCGGTCCCCGATGCGTTCCAGGGTGGCGAGCATCTCCCCCGCGGAGATCGGCTTGAGAAGGTACTCCTCCACCCCAATGGAGATGGCCTCCCGGGCGTACTGGAACTCGTCATGGCCGGAGAGTATGACGATCTTGATCCAGGGCTGATCCTCCCGGATGATGCGGGAGAGGGCC
>QKAI01000227.1 GCA_003246505.1 Spirochaetaceae bacterium
TTCTCGTTGGAGAATATCTTCTCGTAATTGCGGAGGGAGAAGACCCGGGGCCACAGGGTGATCCCCCCCCTCAGGCTGTCCGCGGAATCGTTGAAGGAGATGGCGATAATGTTCAGGAAGGGATAGAGGGTCACCCCCACCAGGAATGTCAGAAGCAGGATTTTCACCGTGTCAAAGGCGATGTCGTCGGCGGTTTTTTTCATGATCCCTCCTAGATCAGGGTTTCTTCGCCCATCCGGGCGGCCAGGCGGTTGGCGGAAAAAATGAGGATGATGCTCACCACGCTTTTGAAGATTCCCGCCGCCGCCGCATAGGAATAGCGCATCATCTTCATGCCGTACTTAAGAATGTAGATGGTGAAAACCTCGGAATAGTCCTGCACCAGGCCGTTCTGCAGGAGGTACTGCTGCTCGAAGCCCGCGTCCAGGAGATGGCCGATGTTCATGATGAGCAGGATGATGAAGGTCGCCTTGATGCCGGGGAGGGTGATGTAGCGGATCCTCTGGAGCCGCCGGGCCCCGTCAATGTCGGCGGCCTCGTAGATCTGGGGATCGATGGCGGTCATGGCGCTCAGGTAGATGATGGCGCCGAAGCCGCACTCCTTCCACACGTGGGACCAGCCGATGATGTGCCAGAAATATCCCGGTTCCCCCAGCCAGAGAACCGGCTCCTTAATCAGACCCAGCCCCATGAGAAGGTTGTTCAGGGGGCCCGAATCGGGGGAGAGCACGTTCAGAACGATATTGGCTGCCACGACCCAGGCGACGAAATGGGGCAGGTAGGAGATGGTCTGGACGCTCTTCCGGCCCCACTTGCTCTTCGTCTCGTTTATCAATACAGCCACCAGGACGGAAAACGCCGTGCCCAGGATCAGCTTGATGGCCGCCATGGCCAGGGTGTTCCGGAGGATGCGGTAGAAGGCGGGATCGGAGAAAAGGATGCGGAACTGCTCCAGGCCCACCCATCTCTGGGAAAGGAGGGGACGTGCCGGCTTGTAGTCCTGAAACGCCATGACCCAGCCGGTGATGGGGATGTAGCGGAAAATGATCAGATGGATCACGAAGGGCAGGGACATGAGGAGCAGGGTTCTCTGGCGGGAAAATTTCTTTGTCAGTTCGTTCATGGGTACACCTTGTCGGTTATGGGAAGCCCGCCGGCCTAAGCCGGCGGGAGAAGGGCTATTTGCCTGCCGCGGCGATGCGGGTATCCACCAGATCCTGGTAGAATTTCGTCACCAGATCCCTGTCGGCGATCTTATTCAGCTCGGCGATGTACTCTTTCCAGACACTGTCGTAGGTGCCCTCGTCGGCCATGATCAGAAGGGGGGTGTACTTGTTGCGCACGTCGGTCACCTTCTGGGAGGCGATCTCCTCGGCGCTGCCGCTGGTCATCTTTCCCGTCCACAGGGGGTAGTAGATGGCCCGGTCCATGTCGGGGGCGCGGAACATCTCGTTCCAGGTCTGGATCCCGTAGGAATCGAGCACGTCCTTCTCCGCATCCTTCAGCTTGGCGTAGAATTCGCTGGGCTGGTTCTCCGGCCCGAAGACGTTGCCGTCGGCGAAGGAGGAGGTGGAGCCCATGCCGGGCATCATGTAGTTGAAGTAGTAGGCTCCCTGCACCTTCTTGTTGTAATCCGGATCGGCGAAGCGGGCCCGCATTTCCGCGTTACGGTAGAAGAGGCCCTGGTCATCCACCAGGTAATCGGTGCCTTCGAAGCCCCAGCCTATGATCTTCTGGGTCTCCTCACGGCAGAGGAAGTCGAAGTACTTGATGACGGCCACGGGATCCTTGCAGCTGACGGAAATGGAGACGCCCTGATCGGTCTGGAGGGCGGCGGGCCCGTTGTACTCTTCCGTATAGCCGTCGAGCACCGCGGGGATGCAGACGTACCAGTAGTCCTCGTTCTCCTCCTTGAGGAGATTCTGCACGTCGTTGACGGACCAGCCCTGGTCAAAGAATCCCAGAACCCGGCCGGAAGTCAGTTTGGCCTGATACTGGTCGTAGTCGGCCACAAAGGATTCCGGATCGAAAAGGCCGTCCTTGTACATCTCATTGTACTTGGAGTAGATCAGCTTGGCCTCCGGGGTGTCGTAAAACATGGAAACGGTCCATTTGCCGTTGACCAGGTCCACGTTGCCCGAACCGTCGTTGGGATGGCCGGTGACTACGCCGGGCATATTCATGACCGTGTAGTTCCGCCAGCTGTAGAAGAGGGAGGTGAAGCCCACGGTGCTTCTGCCCTTCACTTCGGGATATTTGGCGGCGTAGCGGCGGATCAGATCGAAATACTCGTCCACCGTGGTGATTTTCGGATAGCCGAACTCCTTCAGCACCCGTTTCTGAATGAAAAAGCCCTGGTCCGGCGTCGTCCGGGAGATCTTGCCGGCGGGGACGAAGGCGGGGAGAAAATGGATATGCCCGTCATCCTTGTAGAGAAGATTCAAGTTATCCCCGTAGAGCTTCTTGATATTGGGGCCGTACTGGTCGATCAGGTCTTCCAGGGGGATAGTGACGCCGGCGTCAATGAATTTCTGGTGGAAATTCCGCCCGTTGACCACGTCGGGAAAATCGCCTGAGGCGATCATGATGCCCACCTTCTGCTCCAGTTCCCCCACGAGAAACTCGAACTCCGCCTTGACTCCGGTGTTTTTCTCTATATAGTCGCCCACCGGGGTGCCCCCGGAGGGATAATCTTCCAGGGGATGGCCCATGAAGAAGGAGATGCTCTTCATGCCCCCCGTTTTTTCTTCCTTTCCCCCGTTGGCGAATGCCAGGGCGCAGGAGAGAAGAACCATCAGGATAACCGTCATTTTTCTTTTCATAAAAACTCCTCCGAAACTGTGATAATCCATTACAACACGGCTTTCCTCCCGGCGAAAGGGAGGAAGTATAGGGATATCCCGGGGATTTTTTGCGGAAAACCGGACATTTTATGAAAAACAGGAAATTTTATGATTCGGACCTCTTTTTGCGGTAGACATGGGGGGTAAGGCCGTATTTTTTTTCGAAGCGGCTCATGAAGTAGGAGGGATCCCGGTAACCGACCCGGTAGGCTATCTGGTAGACCTTGAAGTCGGTGGTATCCAGGAGGGTCCGCGCCTCCCCGAGGCGGATATCGTTCAGGGACGTTAAAAAGGAACGGCCCGTATGCTTCTTGAAGAGCTGCCCCAGATAGGCCCGGTTCATGCGGTACTTCTCCGCCAGGTCCTGAAGGTTCAGATCGAGCATGTAGTTTTCCTCCATATTGGACAGGATCTCCTCGATCAGGACGGAGTGGCCGGCGCTGCACAGCTCTCCCTTCCGCCGGGCCGCCTCCTCCAGGAATTCCCCGAGGAGGGGAATCGTCTCCCCCAGGGAGATCTCCCCTTCGGCAAGGGAGAAGAGGGGGGAAAACCGGTCCGTGAATTCCTGAACCGCCAGCCCGGAGTTTTCCAGGGGGGAGAGGAAGCCGTAGAGGAACTGCTGGAGTTTCATAAAGAAAAGGGACGGCTTCGGACGGATGGCCCGGACCTCCTGTTCAAAGCGGTCAAGAATCTCCCCGAAGGGCCGGCCGGCCAGACAGCTCTCCCCCGCCTCGGCCAGGAGGCCGAAGAGGGCCTCGGCCCGCTTCTCCCCCTCTCCCCCGGCCAGGGCGGCCTGTTCGCCGTAAAAGACCATGGCCCGCCTTCCCCGGTAGAAGAGCAGGGGGAGCAGCTCCCGGGCCTGCTCCCGGCTGCGGGGAAGGTCCCAGTAGCGCAGGACCCTCTCGCCGCAGAGAAAGGAGACGTCCAGATCCCCGCTGCGGAGGTGTTCCCCCAGCCCCATGAGCTGTTCGCTCAGGGAGGGCCCCGTCCCGGCCCCGTCGTGGATCATAAGGCCCAGACGGGAGGGTTTCTCCTCCTCGGCTATGAGATATTCCGGCGGGAACAGCTGGGGCGACAGGTCCCCCCTGGCCTGGAGCAGAACGTAGTGCCAGCCCTTGGTATCCCGGTAGAGCCGGTCCAGCTCCTCCCGCAGGGCGGCATCCCGGGGGTCGGCGAAGAACCGGGTCCAGAGATCCATCTGGGGCCGCTCCCTGTCCAGCAGGGCGGCGGTTTTCTCCAGAATGCCGTACAGCTCCTCCCTGTTCACCGGCTTGAGCAGGTAATCCTCCACCCCGTAGCGGTAGGCGCTGCGGGCATAGTCGAACCGGTCGAATCCGGAAAGGACGATGAACCGGGGGGAAAAACCCCTCTCCCGGCAGATCCCGATGAGGGAGAGGCCGTCCGTTCCGGGCATCTCGATATCGGTGATAACCAGGTCGAAGTGCTCCTTTTCCAGCCATTCCAGGGCCTTCTCCCCGTTGGAGGCCAGGGCCCTTACCTGAAAGGGCAGCCCGCTCTTCCGTACCAGTTCCGCCAGACCCTCCCGTATGACCGGCTCGTCGTCGGCGATCAGCAAAGTATACTCCCTCACAGGCCCGCCCCTTCGCTACCCCCGATGTGGAGGACGACGCGGGTCCCCCCTCCGGGACGGCTGATAATCTCGAAGAGCCCCTCACCGTAACGGGCGCGGAGCCGGGAGCGGACATTTCTGAGACCCACGAAGCGGTCCATATCCTCCCGGGAGTCTATGGAATTCTGTATTTCCTCAACCAGGGAGGCCTCCATGCCCGCCCCGTTGTCCTCCACGGTCACCTGGAGCCATCCGCTCACCTTCTCCAGGCGGATGTTGAGCCGGAAGTCCTCCGAGTCATCCCGGAAGCCGTGGCGGCAGCTGTTCTCCACCAGAGGCTGGATGATCAGCTTGGGAACGGGCCAGGTCTTGAGACTGCCGTCGCAGTGGATCCGGTAGGACAGACGGTCCCCCAGGCGGTAGCGCTGGATCTTCAGATACTCCTCAAGAAAGTAAAGGCTCTCCCCCAGGGGGATCAGGTCCTTCCCCCAGGTGAACATTCTCCGGAAGGAGGCGGAAAGCAGCTGCAGGATCTCCGCGGTCTCGTCCTCCCCCTTGAGAACGCTTTTCATCCGCACCGTTTCCAGGATATTGAAGAGGTAATGGGGGTTCACCTGGCTCTGCAGGGCATGCAGCTCCGCCTTCTGCCTCTCCAGCACCATCTCCCGGTTGGTCAGCTCCGAGGCATAGACGTCATGGACGAGCTGATTGATCCGGCGGGACATCTGGTTGAAGCTCTCAATCAGACCGCCGATCTCATCGGTGCCCGTGCCTCCCCGGTCCTCTAGAAGGGTCATGGGCTCTCCGGTCTGGCGCCGGATATGATCGGTGAGACGGTTCATCCGGACCGTCAGCGAGCGGGAGACCCACCAGATGAGGAGGGAGCTGTTGATGAACAGGATAAGGCCGATGAGGGGCAGCATCCAGTCGGAGGGGAGCAGGGTCCTCCCCGTGGCCTTTACGGGAAAGGAGCCGATCAGGAGCCAATCGGTCCCCACCTCCTTTTCCAGGTTCCTTTCCAGGATATAGCGCCGTCCCGTCCCCTCCCCCCCGGTCCGATCGTAGAAGCTCAGGGGCGCCCGGGGAACCGAGGAGAGGATGATCCGGCTCCCCCCGTCCAGGAGGATCAGTTCCGCCTCCGGGGAGAGCTCGGTGAATATCTCCTCCAGGGAGGAGAGCTTGATATCCGCCTTCATGAAATTGTAGTACCGGTCAAAGGAGCTGTAATAGTTGAGGGGATGGACGAGGCTGACGTGGAGATCCCTCCTGCTGTCCTCCTGGTTACTCCCTATCCAGGGTATGATGAAGGATCTCTGGAGCTCCCCCGACTGGACGAACCAGGGATGGCTGCGTATCTCGTCGGTGATGAACCGCACATTCCCCCCGTTTATGACGGTGGGATTAGTGGTGTAGAGCATGAAGCTTGAGATGTCCTCGTAGAAGGGGAGAAAGGAGAGCACCGTGGAGGCGAAGAGGTCGTTGTAGATATTCACGAATTCCCGGTTACCCGGGTAATCCGTATTCAGAATCCGGTAAAGGCCCCGGTCGGTAAAGAACTTCTGCAGGACGTACTCCCCGTTATTGACAATGTCCCCTATCCGCAGGGCGGCCCGATCCATGAGGGCGTTATTCTCCGCCAGGTACTGTTCGGTGAGCCGGCGCTGGAAACGGTTTATGACGAGACCGTTGAGTATGGTCAGGGGCAGCAGCACGCCGGCCATGTAGATGATGAAGAGCTTTCTGCCGACGGGGATGTCATTCAGAGTCATGACCATGAGTATAGGTCAGGCCGGCCCGGCTGTAAAGAAAATTTCTTACCCCTCCAGGGGGTAAAACTTTTCCTTGACAGGAGAATAAAGAGGGCCTATTATGGCCTTACATCATACATCAGACAACTGATGTATTACAAATTACGGGAGTAATGTAATGAAGCAACACAGCATAATGGCCCTGTATACGGGGGCGGCCCTGGTAGACCCCCTTAAAAAGGCAGCCGCCGAAATTCTACCTCAGGTCCGTTTCATAAACGTCCTCGATGACAGCCTGATCGCCGACGTCATCGCGGCGGGAGAGATGACACCATCCGTTCTGGAAAGAATTCACCGGTACTGCGGCATCGGTGCCGACATGGGGGTGGATCTGATCCTCGAAACCTGCTCCTCCGTGGGGATGTCCGTGGACTATCTCCAGCCCTTCTTCCCCATTCCCGTTCTGCGTATTGACCGTCCCATGATAGAAAAAGCCGTGGCAGGGCACTCCCGCATCGGGGTCATGGCCACTCTCCCCACCACCCTGGATCCCACCATGGAACTGGTCAGGAAAGTTGCCGTTGAGAAGAAC
>QKAI01000412.1 GCA_003246505.1 Spirochaetaceae bacterium
AGCATGATTTATATAATATAAAATAAATTTGACAAATATATAAAATATTCCTATATTGATACTATAACAGGGAGGACACCCATGGGACAGGAAATCCGGGAAATACTCAAGATGATAGGGGAAGGGAAAATTACGGCGGAGGAGGGGGAGAGGCTCATCAATGCCCTGCGCGCGGGGGAGGACCGGGAAAAACAGAGCTCCCGGTCCTTTGGAAAACAACCGGGGGGGTATGATTTCGAACGGATGATGGATCAGTTCGGAGAGGAATTCGGCCGCAAGGTGGAATCCTGGGCCGAGGGGCTGTTCCAGTCCTCCTTTCCCCGGGGCGACTGGGAGCGGGAGAGCTTTCGATTTCCCGAGGAGGAACTGCCCGGGTGGGGATATGAATCCCGGGTGCGGGGGACCGTCCTTTCTCCCGAAGGGGGGCGGCTGGATCCGGATGACGCCGGGGGCATCATCATTCAGTGCGGGGGGGAGGCTGACGTCAGGCTGGTCCCTTCGGAGGACCGGTTCTGTCGAATCGATCCTCCGGACGCGGCGGACGTGATGAGACGGGGTTCCTGGCTGGTGCTCGATCTGAGGGAGGACTGCCTCATCTCCCTTCCCGAAAGCCTGGGAAAGATCGCCCTGGCCCTGAACCGGGGGGATCTTGAGGCGGATCGCATATCCGGCGAGCTCTGGATCAAGACCATGTCCGGGGATCTGTCCCTCACGGGTGTGGAGAAAACATTCTGGGCCGCCACTTTCCGGGGGGACTCCAGGGTCTCCCTCTCCCCCCGCTTCTCCGGCCGGGGGGCGGTGAACTCCCTCAAGGGGGATATCGAGTGCGTCCTCTCCCCGGACCTGAATCTGGAGTTCTCCGCCCGCACCATCCGGGGCAGCCTTTCGGCCCGGGGACGGGGTGTGTCCATCAAGGGGCAGTTCCGGAAGCCGGGCAATGTGTTCCTCACCGGAGCCGTGGGGGAGGGGGGAAAGGACTTCCTTGACCTGAATACCACCGGGGGAGACATAGACATCGTGACGGTTCTTGATGTCTGAACCCCATCCGGGATATCATCGGTGCCGTACCCCAGAGGAGACTATCCGTGAAAATGCCCGATAAATGCCCCTCCTGCGGAGGGAAACTGCTCGTGACCCGCCTGGAATGCGCCGGCTGCGGCTCCCAGATGGAAGGGGCCTATTCCCCCTGCCCCGTCTGCACCCTCTCTTCGGAACACCGGGAGCTCTTCGACCTCTTCATGGCCGCCCGGGGGAATCTGAGGGAGGTCCAGCGCGTACTGGGCGTCTCCTATCCCACGGCGAGGAACCGGATTATCGGCATGTTCGAAGCCTACGAAAGACAGTCCGGCCGGTCGGGGCTGAGCCGGATGGAGATCCTGAATCTGCTGAGGGAAGGGAAGATCAGCACCGCCGAAGCGGAGACGCTTCTGAGGGAAGCCGCCCATTAGGCCGGGGGCGGGAATCCCTTGCTCTTCCCCGCCCTCATCCTGTACAATCGGCCTATGGCTGACGACAAAAAAGTAATCTATTCCATGGTGGGCGTAAGCAAGGCCCATAATCAGAAGACGATCCTCAAGGACATCTATCTCTCCTACTTCTACGGCGCGAAGATCGGCGTGCTCGGTCTGAACGGCGCCGGTAAGAGTACCCTCCTGCGCATCCTGGCCGGGGTGGACCAGGACTTTACCGGGGAGACTGTCCTTTCCGACGGATACACCATCGGCTATCTGGAGCAGGAGCCCCGGCTGGACGAGACCAAAACGGTGCGGGAGATCGTGGAGGAGGGGGCCCAGGAAACGGTGGACCTTCTCAGGGAATACGACGAAATCAATATGAAGTTCGGGGAGGAGATGTCCGACGAAGAGATGGACGCCCTGATGGAGCGGCAGGGGGAGGTCCAGGAACGGCTGGAGTCCCTGGACGCCTGGGAGCTGGACTCCCGCCTGGAACTGGCCATGGACGCCCTGCGCTGCCCTCCCGGGGACTCCCCGGTGAAGGTGCTCTCCGGGGGGGAGAAGCGCCGGGTCGCCCTGTGCCGCCTGCTTCTCAAAAAGCCGGACATCCTCCTCCTGGACGAGCCCACCAACCACCTGGACGCGGAGTCCGTGGCCTGGCTGGAGCACCATCTTCAGAAATACGAGGGAACCATCATCGCCGTCACCCACGACCGCTACTTCCTGGATAACGTGGCCGGCTGGATTCTGGAGCTGGACCGGGGCCAGGGCATTCCCTGGAAGGGGAACTACTCCTCCTGGCTGGACCAGAAGCAGAAGCGCCTGGCCCAGGAGGAAAAGGCCGAGTCCAACCGGCAGAAGACCCTGAAGCAGGAGCTGGAATGGATTAAGATGACCCCCAAGGGGCGCCACGCCAAGGGCAAGGCCCGCATCAACTCCTACGAGAGCCTCCTGAGCCAGCAGAACGACGAGCGCATGAAGGATCTCCAGCTCTACATACCCGCCGGCCCCCGCCTGGGGAACGTGGTCATAGAGGCGGAGGGGGTGAGCAAGGGATTCGGGGAGCGGCTCCTCTATGAAAATCTCTCCTTCAAGCTCCCCCCCGGGGGCATCGTGGGCATCATCGGGGCCAACGGCGCCGGAAAGACCACCCTCTTCAAGATGATCACCGGCCAGGAGACCCCGGACAAGGGCACCCTGCGGGTGGGGGAGACGGTGAAGCTGGCCTACGTGGATCAGACCCGGGAGAAGCTGGACCCGGACAAGTCGGTGTGGGAGCAGATCTCCGACGGCCTGGACATCATCAAGCTGGGGAGCCGGGAGATGAATTCCCGGGCCTTCGTCTCCCAGTTCAACTTCAACGGGACGGACCAGCAGAAGAAGGTGGGCGTCCTCTCCGGAGGGGAGAGAAACCGCATCAACCTGGCCATGATGCTCAAGGAAGGGGCCAACGTGCTCCTCCTGGACGAGCCCACCAATGACCTGGACGTGAACACGATCCGCGCCCTGGAGGAGGGGCTGGAGAACTTTGCCGGATGCGCCGTGGTCATAAGCCACGACCGGTGGTTCCTGGACCGGGTGGCCACCCATATCCTGGCCTTCGAGGGGGATAGCAACGCCTTCTGGTTCGAGGGGAACTTCTCCGAATACGAGGAGGACAAGAAGCGGCGCCTGGGCGTGGACGCCGATCAGCCCCACCGCATCAAATACCGCTCCCTGACCCGGGACTGAGTCGAACTCCCCACGAATACCATGCCCCGTACCCTTTGGGTCGGGGTTTTTTATTCTTTGGCTGTTCTTGGAAAAATCATCCTAAAGGGAGTATAATTGTAGTCAGGTTGATAAAAGAGTTAAAGGAGAAAAATATGAAACAAATGATCCTGATAATACTCGTTCTCGGCCTGACTGCCGGATTTGCTTTTGCTCAGGAGAGGGAAAATCCGGGAAGCCAGTGGGACATTTATCTGCATATCCCCTATATGGTGGGAATCCATACGGATGATGCGGACGCATCGGCAGCGCTGGATTATACCTTTCTCGTTCCGGAGGTTAATTGGCATTACTATTTCGGAACCGAAAAATTACATCTTGGCGTAGGACTGGATTTGTTTACCCTCATCGTGGAAAGTCTGGTAATGCCCAGTGTGGCCGTTGAGACATTCCAGGGGCCGTTCGTCCTGACTGGACGAGTGGCGGGAGGAGCTTTCCTGCTGTTCGGTTTAGTCAACTATTCCGATTTCGGAAGCCTGTTCCTGCCCGAAGTTTCGGCCACCTTCCGCTTTGGAGAGAAAAAGCAATTCGGCCTGGGGACGGCCGTTAAATTTATGATCGCCCCCGACGTGGCAGGAATGGATAATTTCGCCTTCATAGGTACCGTTTTCGGCCGCTGGACCCTATAGCTTTATTTGATAGGGATTATCAGCGGCATAGGATAGATTTATCCTGAATTCACCCGTATTATTCCCTTCCCCGGGGCAGATATTATTTGACGCACCCTTTGCATGACCTCCCCCGGACGGGAAAATCCTCCTTTGAGAAAAGCCGAAAAAAAACTTTACAAAACAAAGAAAGGGGCTTATTATCACCTTAACGCACACGTGTGCGTTAAGGAAGTCAAACAAATCAGAGGAGACCCTATGAAAACAAATGCGAAAAGATCCCTGCGGGGACTTGTCCTAATCCTGACCCTCTTTGTCCTCGCCCAGGCGGGACTTTCCGCCTCCGGCGACGGGGAGACCCAGGGATCAAAGAGACTGACCATCTACTGCGCCCTGCCGGAGACGGAAATCCCCTCCTACGTGGAGGCCTTCAAGGCGGAAACCGGCATAACCGTGGATTATGTCAGGCTCTCCGCGGGGGAAGTCCTCTCCAAGGTCCAGGTGGAGAAGAACAATCCCCAGGCCAGCGTCTGGTACGGGGGCAACTGCGACACCTTCATCGCCGCTGCGGGAAGCGGGCTTCTGGAAAAATACACCTCCCCGGAGGTGAAGAACATCCCCGAGAGCTACCGCGATCCGGATGGCTTCTGGTCCCCGGTCTACGTGGGCGCCCTGGCCTTCGCCGTGGACACGGGCTGGTTCAAGGAGCGGGGAATTCCCTATCCCACGTCCTGGGCGGACCTGCTGGATCCGGTGTATAAGGACCAGATCTCCATGGCCCATCCGGGCAGTTCCGGCACGGCCTACACCATACTGGCCACCCTGGTCCAGATGATGGGGGAGGAGGATGCCATGGATTACCTCAAGAGCCTGAACAGCAACATCCGCCAGTATACCAAATCCGGCTCCGCCCCCCCCAAAAACGTGGGTCTGGGCGAAGCCGCCGTGGGCCTTGCCTTCTCCCACGACTGTCTCAAGCCCGCCCAGCAGGGCTATCCGGTGGCCCTCTCCTTCCCCAGCGAAGGGACGGGCTATGAGATCGGAGCCATCGCCCTCATCAAGAACGGCCCCGCGGAGGAGCAGGCGAACGCCCGGCTCTTCATCGACTGGGTGCTGAGCAAGACGGGGCAGGACATCTACTCCACCAACGACTCCTTCCGCCTCCCCGTTAATGTCAACGCCGTCGTGCCCGAAGGGGCGATCAATATCAAGGATCTGCCCATCATCGGCTATGACTTCGTCTGGGCCGGTGAGAACCGGAAGAGGCTTATCGATGAATTCACTCAGGTCGTCGCCAATGCGGACAATCTGAAGTAGGATTAAAATACCCCATTTTCATTCCCCCTCCCGCCGGGAGGGGGGTTCTTCAACACAGGAATATTTATGACCAACTCCTTCAAAGATTTACTCTGGAAGCTGAAAATGCTCAGAAAAGAGCCGGTTCTGCTGATCTTCATTATCCTGCTCCTCCTCCTCCTGACCCTTTTCGTCATCTATCCCCTCATCATGATCCTGAGGTACAGCATCACCTCCGAGGAGGGACGCCTCTCCCTGGGCACGGTCCTGGGGGTACTGAAAAACCGGTCCTACCGGGTCACCTTTTTCAACAGCATAAAACTGGGGGCGGTCTCAGCGGTGATCGCCACGGTCATCGGATATATCTTCGCCTTCACCATCACCCGGACGGCGGCCCCCTTCAAGGGATTCCTCAAGACCATGGCCACCCTGCCCGTCATCTCACCCCCCTTCGTGCTCTCCCTCTCCATCATCTTTCTCTTCGGGCGGAAGGGGCTCATCACCAACGGGCTTCTGGGAATCACCGATTTCAACGTCTACGGCATGCACAGCCTCATCCTGGTCCAGTCCCTCTCCTTTTTCCCCGTGGCCTACCTGACCCTATCGGGCATCCTCCAGGCGATCGACTCCTCCGTGGAGGACGCGGCCCTGAACCTGGGCGCTTCCCGGTGGAAGATCTTCTGGACCGTCACCTTTCCCCTCTCCCTGCCGGGCATATTCAGCGCCCTTCTCCTGGTCTTCATCCAGTCCCTTCAGGATTTCAGCAACCCCGCGGTCATCGGGGGGGGATTCCCCACCCTGGGGGTGGAAGCCTACCGGGTCATCACGGGAATGTACGACCTGAGGACCGGATCCATCCTGTCCATCATGCTGCTCGTCCCCAGCCTCATCGCCTTTCTCCTGCAGAAGTACTGGGTCAGCGGGAAGGGTTTCGTCACCGTCACGGGCAAGCCCTCACAGAACAGGGCCCAGCTGGAGGAGAGGCATATCGTCATTCCCCTCATCACCTTCTGCCTCCTCTTCAGCGGCGTCATCATCCTTTTCTACGGGACGGTGATCGCCGGGGCCTTCGTCAAGGTCTGGGGCATCAACTACGCCCCCACCCTGGACCACTTCAGGTACGTCCTATCCATCGGGTTCAAGCCCCTGAGGAACGCGGTGCTCCTGGGGGTCATCGCCACCCCCCTCACCGGTCTGACCGGCATGGCCATCGCCTTCCTCACCGTGCGCAAGAGCTTCATAGGCAAGGGCTACATGAGCCTGGCCTCCCTTCTCACCTTCGCCCTGCCCGGCACGGTGGTGGGCATCAGCTTCATCCTGGCCTTCAACGACAGGCCCTTCCTCCTCACGGGTACCGCCCTGATCCTGGTCTGCGTCTTCGTCTTCCGGAATCTGCCCGTGGGCATAGAGGGGGCCACGTCGGCCCTGAAGCAGATCGACCCCTCCATAGAGGAGGCGGCGGTGAATATGGGGGCCAACAGCTTCCAGACCTTCTTCCACGTGACCCTGCCCCTCATAAAGGGGGCCTTCTTCTCCGGCCTGGTCTACTCCTTCGTGAGGGCCATGACCGCAGTCAGCGCCATCATCTTCCTGGTGTCCGCCCGGTGGAACGT
>QKAI01000025.1 GCA_003246505.1 Spirochaetaceae bacterium
ATAATTCATATCCATAATGCTGTTGACTTATATTATATTTTTATTTAGTCTACTAATATATTTTTGGAGGAATTAATGAGAAAAACATTAACATTGACAGCCATCCTAGCTATGTGCATCGCCCTTTCCCTCACCGCCGAGGGACAGCAGGACGGGGGAACGAAAACGATCGTCTTCGGGGATGTCTCCTGGGACAGCGTTCAGGTTCACAACCGGATCATGGCATTTATCATCGAAAACGGCCTGGAAGGTTATAAGGCTGATTTCATGGCAGGGGATACGCTTCCCATCATCAACGGCGTCATTCAGGGAGACGTGGATGTGGATATGGAGTCCTGGCATTCGAATTTCCGAGAAGTCTACGAGAAGGGCATCTCCACGGGGGATATGATCGATCTTGGCAAAAACATGCCCGACGGCCCCCAGGGCTGGTGGATCCCCCGCTATGTGGTGGAAGGCCCCGACGCCCCCGCCCCGGGGCTCGAATCCGTGGCCGATCTTCCCGGGTACGCCAGCCTTTTCAAGGATCCGGAGGATCCCTCGAAGGGCGTGGTCTACGGGGGCGTGGCCGGCTGGTCCCAGCTGAGCATTTCCGAGGAGATCTTTGACAGGTACGGCCTTGGGGATACCTACAATCTGGGCGTGGCCGGATCCGGTTCCGCCCTGGCCGGAACCATGGTTGGCTCCTACCAGAAGGGGGAACCCTGGATCGGTTATTACTGGGCCCCCACGGCGGTTCTGGGAAAGCTGGATATGATCCGCCTCGCCGGCAGCGAATACGAACCGGCTGACGTGAATATCCTGGTGAACAAATCCATGCTGGAGAAGGCCCCGGAGGTTGTGGAGAGTCTTAAGAAGTACTCAACAACCGTGGAGGACAACAACGAATTCCTGGCCATGATGGACGACAAGGACTGGGATACGACGCAGACCGCCGAATGGTTCCTGAAAAACAGGGAAGAAGTCTGGACCGAATGGGTTTCCGACGATGTGGCCCGGAAAGTAAAGGCGGCCCTGTAGGGATAATACATGGCAGAAAGTAAGATTCAGAAAGAACCTTCTCAAGATCTTACCGCCGGAGAAAACCGGCCGCAGGTTCTGATTAAGGACCTGTGGAAGGTTTTCGGCAGGGATCCAAAGCGGGTGCTCAAGGGTGACTTATCAACTAAATCCAAGGAAGAGATACAAAAGAAGACCGGCTGTATCGTCGGTATGCGGAACATCAATCTGACAATAGGGCAGGGTCAGTTCTATATTCTCATGGGTCTTTCGGGAAGTGGGAAATCCACTCTCATAAGGAATATTATCCGTCTGGTCAATCCCACGGCCGGGACGATTATCATAAACGGGCAGAACGTGACGAAGATGAGCGGGGAGCAGCTCCTTCAGTTCCGCAGGAAGACCTTCGGCATGGTATTCCAGCACTACGGGCTCCTGCCCCACCTGACCGTACTGGATAATGCGGCCTACGGCCTGAAGGTCCGGGATGTTCCCAGGGGGGAGAGATACGCCAGGGCGATGAGGACCCTGGAAACGGTGGGCCTTAAGGGATGGGAGGATTACTATCCCGGCTCCCTCTCCGGGGGGATGCAGCAGCGGGTCGGCCTGGCCCGCGCCCTGGCGAACGATCCGGAGATTCTCCTCATGGACGAACCGTTCAGCGGGCTCGATCCCCTGATCCGGCGCCAGATGCAGGACGAGCTGGTGGAACTCCAGGAGAAACTGCAGAAAACCATTATCTTCGTCACCCACGACCTGCACGAGGCCCTGAAGCTGGGCGACCGGATCGCCATCATGCGGAACGGGGAAGTGGTGCAGGAGGGGACCCCCGAGGAGATCGTCACCCATCCGGCGGATGATTACGTTCAGGAGTTCGTCCAAGACGCCTCCCCCGCCAAGGTGCTCACCGCCGGATCGATCATGGAACCGGCGAAGGTACTCCTTTACGCCTGGGAAGGCCCCAAAACGGCTTTGACGCTCCTCAGAGCCAATAAACGCAACGCCGCCTTCGTGCTGGATAAGAACCATAAGCTACTGGGAGTGGCCAAAGCGGAAAGTCTGGCCAGACTTCTGGAGCAGGAACAGGTGCCGGAGAGGATCCCCCAGAGTTCCATAAGGGTCGTACCCACGGTCAAGGAGGATACCATTCTGGAGGATATGTTCTCGATTATTTCGGACAACCCCTACCCCGTTCCCGTCGTCACCGGCGACGGCCGGATGGCGGGTATCGTCACCACGGACCAGATCTTCGAATCCCTCTCACCCGCGGAAGGAGACGCCCATGTTTGAGTTCCCCGAAATCATCGACATACCCCTGGCAAAGGGCATAGACGCGGGCATGGATTGGCTCCTGACCCATCTGGACGGCTTCTTCGATGCGGTCGGATTCATCATACTCCAGGTGGTGAACGGATTCGAAGCGGTCTTCCTCTTCCTCCCCTGGTTTATCCTGATCCCATTGACCGGGCTGGCCGGCTGGAAGCTGGTGGGGAAATGGAAGTCCGGGGTGACCTTCATGGTCATGCTCCTGCTCATCGGCTCCTTCGGCTACTGGGACCTGGCCATGAGAACCCTGGCCCTGGTCATCGCCTCGGTCTTCTTCTCCCTGCTCATCGGCATCCCCCTGGGGATACGCATGGCCCGGAGCGACCGGACCCAGGCGATACTCCAGCCCGCGCTGGACGCCATGCAGACCATGCCCAGCTTTGTCTACCTGATACCGGCGCTCATGTTTTTCGGCATGGGCAAGGTGCCCGCCATGTTCGCCACCATCATCTACGCGGTACCCCCGGTCATAAGGCTGACCAACGTGGGCATCCGCACCGTGGAAAGGGAGGCGGTGGAGGCGTCCCAGGCCTTCGGGGCCACGCCACGGCAGGTCCTCTGGGACGTGCAGCTCCCCCTGGCCAAGCCCTCCATCATGGTGGGGGTTAACCAGACGACCATGATGGCCCTGGCCATGGTGGTCATGGGCTCCATGATCGGGGCCAAGGGGCTGGGGATGGAGGTCCTCATCGCCATAAGCCGCATCGAGGTGGGGCAGGGGTTCGAAGCGGGCCTCTCCATCGTCATTCTGGCGATCATCATAGACAGGATCACCCACTCATTTTCGGAAAAAAAATAATATCAGGAGGTCAGAGACTACTTTGGCATACGTAAGAATAGAAAGCGAAGAGCCCTTGGAAAAGGCGATAAAGAGATTCCGCCGGAAGGTGGAAAAGGAAGGAATCATCCGGGAGTACCGCAGGAGGGAGCACTTCACAAAACCCTCCACCCTCAAGCATGAGAAAGAAAAAGCCCGGCAGAGGAAGGAACTTAAGAAAAAGCTTAAGAACCAGAGAAGAAATTCCTATTAGCCAGAACACCCCCCCGCCGGGCGGAGTCACTCCGTCCAGCGGGCGAGGAAGCTCCGCTCCCCCCGGTCCACCAGGGCGAAGGCTTCGACCAGGGTATCCTCCCGATAACGGGGGTCCCCGTCCAGCATCGCCCGGACCTCCTCCGCCGCGGCGGGCACCATCCTGACCACCTCTGGAGGATAGGCGTACAGCTCCCTGTGGAGCTCGAACTCCTCCCCGTCTATGATCCGCGCCGGGGAGGCTCCCTCCCGAATCACATCCAGATCATAATCCACAAAGGAGATCTCCCCCTCCCCTATGCGGGGCAGACCGTGGATATTGGCGTAGTAGTGAAGACCCTCACCGATCTCGCCCCGGGAAACATGAATGCTGTAGGGCCGGTCGAACCAGTAGAACTCCAGGGCGTCCGATTCAAAGGTGAAGATCCGGTTTCGGGTCCTGTGATTCAGCTTTCTCGGGCCCCTGTTGAAACAGATGACCCCCCTCGGATCCCGGTAGATCTCCGTGGTGTGCCAGTTGTAGTGGGGGATCTCCCCTGATTTATAAACCTGTACGAACATGGAATTTCCATATTAGGGGGATTCTCCCTCCCTGGCAAGGGGTTCCCCGGACCGGGCCCTGCGGCTCAGAAGGAAACGGCTCCCCCAGAGAATCAGGGCGGCGCCCAGTCCCCGGGCGGGGGTGAGCCTCTCCCCCTCGAAAACAAGGGATAGGAGAAAGGCGACCAGAGGGGTGATCGTGTTAATGTAGGCCGCCCTCTGCATGCCCATGTTCCGGACCAGGGTCAGATAGGCGGTGAAGGCGACGACCGATCCGGGAACGGCCAGAAAAAGGAGGGGGATGAGGAAGTCGGCCCGGACCGGCATGGCGAAGGAGACCCCCCGGACGGCCATGAGCCCCCCCAGGAAAGCGGTCCCCCAGACCATGCCGACAAACCCCGTCAGAAAGGGGGAGAGGCTCCTGTCCCGCCGGGCCGATCCGGCCAGATTCCCCAGGGAGAAGGAGAAGGTCCCCCCCAGGCAAAGAAGGACTCCCCGGAATAGATTCTCCCCTCCCCCGGCGCCGTCGCCGGCCAGGAGAAGGACCAGCCCCGCCGTTCCTGCCATAAAGGCGGGTAGGAATCCCTTGACCAGGGGTTTCCCGAATACAACCCGGTCCCAGAGGGTGTTGAAGAAGAGGGCCAGGGAGAAAATCAGGGATTCCATCCCTCCGGAGATGTATTCCGCTCCCCGGTAGAAACAGAGGAAATTCACCGAATAGAGGCAGAACCCCTGAACCAGGGACAGGAGCAGTTCCCTTTCGTCTATCCTCCGGAACTCCCTGCGTGCGAGGCATATGAGGAGCATCACCGCCGAGGCGGTCAGAAAGCGGTAGAACACGGCCGCCAGGGGCGGAACGATTCCCGCCTGACGGGATATGGCCAGCCAGGTCGTCCCCCAGATGAGGGTAACGGTCAGATAGAGCAGTCTATTCACAGGGCACCTCCTCCCCCATCCTACTCCCGGGGAGTCCCCCGAATCTTATGGGAAACTGCGCATTTTACAGAATCCTGCGCTTTTGTGAATCCCCCGTATTGAAAAGAACCGGCGGGACGGCTATTTTTTCATTATGGAACGATCCTCGGTACGGAAGATTCTTTCGGAAAACAGCGGCGCCGAACTCCTGGGCGGCTGCTCCCTGGGGGAGGGCTTCTCCTTCGCCCGCTGGCGGAACGGCCCGGACCGGGTAAGCTATCCCGGAGCGGACCATCACACCTTCAGCGTCTATTTCAGGGGTTACGAAAACGCCCGTCGCCTGGACCGCAGCATCGACGGCCGGGACGGCTCCTTCTGCTTGATGCCGGCGGGGGCCCCCTCGGAGTGGGAGATCGGCGGGCCCATCGGGTTTTTCCACATCTACTTTACCGACGAAAGCATCCGCGCCATGGCACGGACGGTCTACGACCGGAGCGGCGCCGACTGGTCCCTGCCGGATATCGCCTACCGGGTGGACCGGGAGCTCTTTCACCTGTGTCAGTGGTTCCTCCACGCCCCCATCGATTCGATCACCGGGGATACCCTGCTGGCGGAGCAGAACCGCATCCTGATCATGACCTATCTGGCCGGCCGGGTATTCCCCTCACCCGCCCCGGCTCCGGCGAAGGGGGGCCTGAGCCCGGGAAACCGCCGCCGGGTCCGGGAGTACATGGAAGAGGGCTACTCCCGGAACCTCCCCGTCCGGGAACTGGCGGATCTCGCCGGACTGAGCGAATTCCATTTCCTGCGCATGTTCCGGCAGAGTTTCGGAGTCACCCCCCACGACTATCTGAACGGGATACGCATAGAGAGGGCCATGGAGATGATCAGGAGGGGACTCCCCCTTATCCGGATAGCCGCAGAGGCGGGATTTTCCAGCCAGCCCCATTTCTCCCGTGTGTTCAGGGAGCGCACAGGCTTCACCCCCGCCCGTTACGCCAGGGAATATGACAGGGAAGCTTAGGGAGACCGCGGGGAAGCTGAAAAAGCAGGTGCGAATTCTTTACTTCGCCCTGAAGGATCGGGATCTCCCTCTCCTTCCCCGCCTTATCGCCGGAATAACCCTGGCCTATGCCCTGAGCCCCCTGGACCTGATTCCCGATTTCATTCCCATCCTGGGATATCTGGACGACCTGATTATCCTCCCCGCCCTGATCGCCCTGACGATAAGAGTGATACCCCGGGGCATATGGGAGCGCGCCCGCCGGCGGAGCGAAGAGGAGGAGATGCCCCGGGGCAAGAGCTTCACCGCCGCCCTGATCATAATTCTCATCTGGGCCGGACTTCTTGCTCTGATCCTTCGGAAAATCCTTAAAAAATGACCGGAATGTACTGAAAAGTCATTTTTCTCCCTTTTTGTACATAACAAAACGTGGTATAACGTGACGTAACAGGTCAAAACAGTGTATTTCACTGAAAAAATCTTTGGCACGCTTCTTGTATTATATTCTGCATAAATACGGAGAAAACTATGAAAAGACAATTGCTGCTGCTGCTTATTTCCGGAGCGCTCCTGTTCAACGCCGCAGGAGAAGGGAAAAAGGAGACCCCCGCAAAGGAGGGGACCGGAAGCCTGACCCTGTTCGCCGCCGCCAGTACCACCGACCTGGTGGAGGAGATCGGCGGGATTTTCACGGAGGAGACGGGTATCCAGGTCAAGGTGAATCCCGCCTCCAGCGGGACCCTGGCCAAACAGATCGAAGAAGGGGCCCCGGCGGACGTATTCATCTCCGCCTCGGCCAAGTGGATGACCTACGTGGAAGACCTGGGAGCGGCCCGGGAGAGCACCCCCTATCTTCTGAACCGGCTGGTGCTCATCGCCCCCGCCGGCGGGGGAGCGTCGGCCGCGGAGATCGGC
>QKAI01000166.1 GCA_003246505.1 Spirochaetaceae bacterium
TGATCCTTACCCTTTCCCTGCCCCTGGCCCTTGCCAACGGCGGCAAGGAACCGGAGCCGGCCAAGGCGGGACCGGTGGAATTCGAATTCTGGACCACCGAGACCCAGTCGGACCGGCTGGCCACCATACAGGTCCTGGTAGACACCTACACGGCCATCACCCCGAACGTCTCCATTAACGTGATCCCCGTGGACGAGAACGACCTGGCCGGGCAGATCCAGGCGGCCGCCGCCGCGGGCAACCTGCCCCCCCTCATAGAGGCCCCCTCGGAAACGGCGGTCTCCTTCGGAACCGAGGGCATCATGGATACGGCGGCCAACGGGGCCCTGATAAATGAGATTGGCAAGGACAAATTCTACGCGGGCACCCTCAAGCTCCTCCAGAGCGGCACCGGCGAATATTACGCCCTTCCCTACCACGGCTGGGTCCAGGGCATCTGGTACCGGGCGGACTGGTTCAAAGAGGCGGGGCTGGAGCCCCCCAACACCTGGGACAACATACTCAAGGCGGCCAAATACTTCTACAAGCCCGATCAGAACCAGTACGGCATCCTGGTGGGCACCACCGCCGAGGCCTATACGGAGCAGTGCTTCACCCAGTTCGCCCTCTCCAACGGGGCCGGGCTGTACGATAGGGACGGGAAGCTGATCTTCAACTCCCCCGCCATGAAGGAGACCGTAAAATTCTACGCCGAACTGGCCAAGTACAATCCCCCGGGACCCCAGACCTGGAGAGCCCGGGACTACTACATCCAGGGCAAGATGGCCATGTTCTTCTACTCCACCTACATTATGGACGACCTGGCCCTGCAGGACGCCGCCGCCGGATCCCTGACCGGGGACAACTTCGCCGAGCTCAAGGGCTCCACCTTCGATCCGGAGCTGGTCAACAACACCAAGATGGCCTCACAGATCACCAGGAAGAACCCCGCCGGTTACGGCACCATCGTCTCCATGGCCCTTCTGAAGCAGGAGGATCCCGCCGTGACCAACGCGGCCAAGGCCTTCCTGCGGTACCTGTACACCCAGAACGCCTACATCACCTTCCTTCACATGGCCCCGGGGGGCATGAACCCCACCCTCAAGGAGATCTCCACCAATCCCCGCTTCCAGAACGACCCCAACGGCATCTTCAAGCACTACGGCGCCGACAAGATGGCCGAGATCATCCAGGGAATGGACAGCATAGAGACCTTCTCCATCGTGGACGGGAAGAGGATCGAAAAGGCCAGCAAGGTCTACGCCCAGCAGATCATCCCCCAGATGCTCTACAAAATCACCCAGGAGGGCATGGACGTGGACAGCGCCATGGCTTGGGCGGAAAAGGAAATGCAGAAGATCCAGTAGGAGCGCCCCGCGCGGCCGGGGTCAGGGATATCTCTGATATCCCTGATCCCCCTTCTTAATTCTCCATTCTTCATTTTTTTCTAAGGTGATTAATCATGAAAGGAACGCTTCAGCAGCAGCAAGCCCGGCTGGGGGTACGGCTCATCGCTCCCGCCGTCGTCATCATCGGCCTGCTCATCGTCTATCCGGTCTTCTATAATCTCTTCCTGAGCTTCCACGACGTCAAGCTCTCCGGGGAGAGCAGTTTCGTGGGCCTCTCCAACTACGCCGCCGTCATCACGGACATCGAATTCTGGCGGGCCTTCCTGACCACGGCCCTCTACGTCTTCTTCACCACCCTGGGCACGACCCTCTTCGGGCTCGTCGTGGCCCTGGCCATGAACCGGCAGTTCCCCGGCCAGGGGGTGGTGCGCAGCCTCCTCCTCCTCCCCTACATCGCCCCGGTCATTTCGGTGGTCTTCGCCTGGCAGTTCTTCTTCGATCCGGTGAACGGCATCTTCATGCACCTGGTGGTGGACCAGTGGGGCCTCTACCCGGAACGGTTCAATCTGATCCGCTCCCCCCGCTACGCCCTGTGGGTGGCCATCGTTTTCTCGGTCTGGAAGAATTTCCCCTTCACCTACCTGATGATCCTCTCCCGGCTCCAGGCCATCGACGAGAACCTCTACGAGGCGGCCGAGATCGACGGCTGTACGGGAATCAAGAAATTTTTCTACATCACCCTGCCGGAGATCTACTTCGTCCTTGGCTCCATCGTGCTCATGAGAATCATCTGGAACATGAATAAATTCGAGGACATCTACCTATTGACGGACAACGTGAAGACCCTGCCGGTCTACACTTACTTCAAGGCCTTCACCGGGGCTCTGGACATGGGACAGGGGTCGGCCATCTCCCTCATCCAGTTCGCCATCCTCATCAGCTTCATCATCCTCTACGTCAAGAAGGTGCTCAAATGGTAACCAAGCATAGAACGATAAAGAACCTGCTCTTCGCCCTGCTTATCCTGGCCATCGTACTCTTCGCCGTATTCCCCTTCCTCCAGATGGTCTCCACCAGCCTCAAGTACTCCTGGGACTGGGGCAACCCCTCCCTGGTACCCCTCAAGCTGAACTGGGAGTCCTACGGGGAGCTTCTGGGAATCGGACAGGATATCAAGGACCTCCCCGAATCGGTGCAGATCCTTTTGGAGGAGACCCCGGACCTTACCAGGGAGCAGAAGGAGGCGATCATCGCCAAATACCGGGACACGGGGGACGTGTTCCCCTTCGGGAAGTACTTCCTCAACTCCCTTCTCTTCTCCTCTTCCTCGGCGCTCATCTCCCTGGTCATCGCCATTCTGGGGGCCTACTCCTTCTCCCGCATGGAGTACAAGGGACGGCGGGTGATCCAGCGGGGGGTTCTCTTCGTGTACATGTTCGGGGGCATACTGCTTCTGATTCCCCTGTACAAGGTCTCCGTGGCCCTGGGCCTGGCGGGAACCCAGGGGGGAACGGTCCTCTCGGTGCTCATCATCTACGTGGTCCAGACTCTGCCGGTCTGCCTCTACATGCTGGGAAACTACTTCCGCACCATCCCCTTTTCCATAGAGGAGGCCGCCTTCATCGAGGGGCTGAACCACTTCCAGACCATCTGGAAGATCATCCTCCCCCTGAGCATCTCCGCCATAGCCACGGTATACATCTATGCTTTCATGATCGCCTGGAACGAGTATCTCTACGCCTCGGTCTTCCTCAAATCCTACAAGGACATCTACACCCTGAGCATAGGCCTCAAGTCCCTCTTCGTCTCCAAGAACGCCATATGGGACCGGATCATGGCGGCCAGCATGCTCACCGCCCTGCCCGTGGTCATCCTCTTCCTGCTTATCCAGAAGCATCTGACCGGGGGCATGACCTCGGGTGGAGTCAAGGAGTAGGGGAAGCTAGCAGGCCAGGATCTCCTTGATCAGGAATTCCCGGCCCCCCAGAAGCTCCCACCGGCCTCCCCCGCAGGAGGGGCAGACTTTCTCCGAGGCGAGGAGGCGGTAGACCCGGCCGCATTCGCAGCGGACATTGCCGGGAAGCACCTCGATTCGCAGTTCCGTCCCCTCCAGGAGGGTCCCCTCCACGGCGGCGGGATAGCACTCCTCCACATAGCGGGGCACGATGGAGGAGAGCTCCCCGATCTGAAGCACCAGGGCCCCTATGCGGGTGACCCGGTTCTCCCGGGCGAACTCCTCCACCGTCTTCACCACCTCTATAACCACTCCCAGCTCGTGCAAAACCGCCTCCCCTACAGGCCCAGGCCCCTGCGGATAGTACGGACAGGCTTCATGAGGGCGATGCCCGCCTTCCGCTTGACCATGCGCTTCATGACCGCAGGACGGATATCGAAGAGCTCGAGCCCCTGGGCGTCGTATTTCCTTTCCAGGGTGATGGCGTCGAAGCGGCACTTGACCGTACAGGCCCCGCAGCCCACGCAAAGGTAGGGATCGGTGACCGTGGCCCCGCAGCCCAGGCAGCGCTCGGTCTCCTTCCTTATCTGCTCCTCGGTCAGAATGCCCCGCAGGTCGGCAAAGGTCTCCCGGGACTCCCCCCCCTTCACATGGGGCGCGCTCTCCCGGGGAAGGCGGTCGTAACCGCCCAGATCCAGGAGGGACTTGTCAAAGCTCCGGTAGGACCGCTTGGTCCGGCCGTAGAGAAGATTCTGACCGGGATTGACGAACCGGTGGATGGAGAGGGCCCCCTCCTTGCCCATGGCTATGGCGTCGATGGCGAAGCGGGGCCCGGTCAGGGCATCGCCCCCGGCGAACACATCCGCCTCCCCGGTCTGGAAGGTCTCCCTATCGGCGACCACGGACCGGTTCCCCCGGATTTCCGCCCCGCTTCCCGCCAGGAGGGAGCCCCATTCTATGCTCTGCCCCACGGAGACAAGGATGTTGTCCGCCGGAACGAAGAGGGTGTCATTCCGATCGAACCGGGGGTTGAATTTCCCCTCCCCGTCAAAGACGGAGAGGCATTTCGCGAATTCCATCCCCCTGACGCGCCCCTCCTCCACCCGGATCTTCACCGGGCCCCAGGAGTTGTTTATGCCGATGCCCTCGCCCAGGGCTTCTTCGATCTCCTCATCCAGGGCGGGCATGTGCTCCCGGTCCTCCAGGCAGAACATCTCCACCCCGGAGGCCCCGCACCGGACCGCGGTCCGGGCCACGTCTATGGCCACATTGCCCCCGCCGATGACCAGGGTCTTCCCGGCCAGGTCCGCTTTCCCGCCCAGATTCACCCGGCGCAGGAACTCAACCCCCGTTTCCACGCCCCCGGCGTCCTCCCCGTCCAGGCCCAGCAGGCGGCCCCCCTGGGCGCCCACGGCGACGTAAAAGGCCCGGTATCCCTCGCTCCGGAGCTGGTCCAGGGTCACGTCGGACCCCACCTCCACACCGGTGCGGATCTCCACTCCCAGCTGCCGTATGACATCGATCTCCCCCTCCACCACGGCCTTGTCCAGCCGGAAGGAGGGAATTCCCATGAGGAGCATGCCCCCGGGGCGCTGCTGCTTCTCGAAAACGGTGACCCGGTACCCCTCCACGGCCAGGAAATAGGCGCAGGTGAGCCCGGCGGGACCGGCGCCGATCACGGCGATCTTTTTGTCATGGTCGTGCTTTTTGCGGGGTATGAACCGGGTCTCCTCCTCCAGGTCCTTCTGGGCGATGAATTTCTTGATCTCATCGATGGCCACCGGATCGTCAAGGTCTCCCCGGGTGCAGGCGGATTCGCACTTGCGGGGGCAGATCCTCCCGCAGACGGCGGGGAAGGGATTCTCCGTCTTGATCAGCTCCAGGGCCTCCCGGTACTTCCCCTGGGAGGCCAGCTTCACGTATCCCTGGATCCCTATGTGGGCGGGGCATTCCGCCTTGCAGGGGCTGGAACCGGAGTCCAGGACCACCCTCCGGTTCGTCCGGTAGTCGGGGTTCCAGTTCTCCGGCCCCCACTCCCTGTCCCGGGGCGTTTCCCGGCGGATCTCCCTGACCGGATCGCCGGCGCAGAGCTTCTGCCCCAGCTGAAGGGCGTTCACCGGACAGACCTCCACGCACTCCCCGCAGGCCACGCACTTGTCCTGGTCCACCCGGGAGACGTAGTTGGAGCGGACCATGTCCGAATTGATGAACATCTCCGCCGTCCGGAGGGAGAGGCAGGAGCAGCCGCAGCAGTTGCAGATGGCGTGGGTCTTCCCCGACCCGTCCGTGTTGGGGATCTGGTGCATGAGCCCGTTGTCCTCGGCCCGGCGTATGATGTCAAAGGCCTCGTCCCGGGAGATCTCCCGGCCCCGGCCGGTGCGGATGTAGTACTCCGCCGCATGGCCCATCTGAATGCACATGTCCTCCTTGAGGTGGCCGCAGCCCTCGCCCATGGCTTCCCGGGCGGTGCGGCAGGCGCAGTCGGAGACGGAGAAGATTTTGTTTTCGTTCAGATAGCGGGAGACCTCCTCGTAGGAGGCCCGGCGGGTTTCCCCTTCGATGGATCTCTCGATGGGGATGACCCGCATAAGCCCGGCGCCGATGGGGAAATTGCCCGCCGACATGGGACCCCGGACCCGGCCGTAGGCCTCGAAGGCTTCGGCTATCTGGGGATACCTGGCCACATTCTCCCTGTTATTGGTCATCATCTCCATGACCCCGGGGATCCAGGTTTCCAGCCAGTACCGGTCCTCATCGTCTATTTTATTGACAAAGCAGACCCCGGCCATGGCCAGTTCCCAAAGCAGACCGGCGCATCTCTCCTCGCTCTTGCCGCAAATGGCGGCCACCTCGCCGGCGGTTTTGGGCTTCCTCAGTTCCAGGACCAGGGCGGCTTCGGCCATCTCTTCGGTGACCACCGGCTCCAGAATGAGGTATTCCGGATCCTCCGGCTTAATGGCCCTTTTTGACGTCATTTTGGTTCTGTTGATATGGTTGGCCAGTTCCAGAACTTTCATCTTGATCATGCTCTCTCCCTCCAGGCGGCTACGGTGCCCTCCAGCCAGTCTATCCATTCCCCCATGCCCCGGCCGGTTTTCGCGGACAGGGGAAATATCTTTATATTCCGGTTGATTTTCCTGACATGCCCCTCCAGGCGTTCCAGGGAAAAATCAAAGTATTCCATCGTATCGATCTTATTCACAAGGAGGACATGGGCCATGGAGAACATGACCGGATACTTGAGGGGCTTGTCATCCCCCTCGGGCACGCTCAGGATCATCACGTTCAGGGCGGCCCCCGTATCGAATTCGGCGGTGCAGATCAGATTGCCGATGTTCTCCAGAATCACGAAATCCAGATCCTCCCGGCCCAGGGC
>QKAI01000114.1 GCA_003246505.1 Spirochaetaceae bacterium
CACCCCTACCCAGATGGGCATCGTGAAGGACCGGCTGGGCATCAAGCCCCTCCTGCTCTTCGAGAAGGACGGAATCACCCTGCTCGGATCGGAGCAGATCGAGTTCACCACCATTTTTCCCGACGTCTATGCGGAAGAACTGGCTCCCGGGGAGGTGAGAGTATGGAATTTGTAGATGCCAAAACCCTTTCCGGCAAGGATCTGAATGTCATTCTGAAGGACAGGCTGGGCAAAGGGCTGGACGTGACCGTAAAGAACTCCCACTCCATGCACAACATCGGCACGGGAATGAAGGAGAAGGGGAAGATCGTGGTAGACGGAAGCACCGGCTTCTACACCGGCGGCTTTCTGGAAGGGCCCAGCATCGAGGTCCTGGGCGACGCGGGATGGTACGCCGGGGACAACATGATGTCCGGGGAGCTGATCATCCGCAAGAACGCGGGCTGCAACGCGGGGAGCTATCTCTACGACGGCACCATCGTCATCTACGGGGGAACGGGCAACCGCCCCGGCTACGGCATGAAGGGGGGCACCCTGCTGATCTGCGGCGACGCGGGCGGCTGGGCCGGCCAGATGACCCTGGGCGGCCGGCTCATCATCCTGGGCAAGGTCGCCGCCGGGCTGGGGGAATCGATCTACAAGGGCGTGATCTACGTGAAGGACCGGGAGGCGGAGTCCAAGCTGGGCAGCAACTGCTTCGTGGATGACCTGACCGGGGAGGAAATAACCTCCCTGAACGATCTCTTCGGCAAATACGGGGTGGATCAGGAGGCGGCGGAGCTCAGGGCCGTCCGCCCCATGACCACGGGACGGCACAATTACGTGCTCTTCGACCCACAGCTGGAGCCGGAAAAGGCCCGCAAGTACAACCCTTTCCAGGGATAAGGAATGAAATATGAGTGAAGTCATAGATAACACCACCACGAAAAAGCCCGCCCGGGGCAAGGATGTCCAGAGGGGCATCTGGAACGCCCAGACCATAGCCGAAGTCCGGTACAAGGCGGAGAACGGGAAACACAGGATCCGGGGATGCGGCGCCACAAGGGAGCTGCCCACCTTCGACGACCTGATCATACTGCCCGGGCAGATGACCCGGATGACCATAGACACCTACCGGGAGAAGTGCGACACCCGCACGGTTCTGGGAAAGCGGCACGCCACCAAGCCCCTGGTGCTGGAGACCCCCATCATGATCGCGGGCATGTCCTACGGCGCCCTGAGCAGGGAGGCGAAGATCGCCATGGCCAAGGCCACCGCCATGACAGGCACGGTGATAAGCAACGGCGAGGGGGGGCTCCTTCCCGAGGAGAGGGAGAACTCCTACCGCCAGTCCATCCAGATCCTCCCCAGCCGGCTCGGCTTCTCCCGGAGGAGCCTGGAAGCGGCGGACATGCTGGAGTACCTGGTGGGCATCGGGGCCAAGCCGGGCCTTTCGGGCCACCTGATGGGCGCCAAGATCACCGAGGAGGTGGCCGCCATGCGCCAGCTGCCCGTGGGGATCGACCTGCATAGCCATCCCCGCCACGGGGACGCCTTCGGGGCGGATGACCTGATGGTCAAGATGGACCAGCTGCGGGAGCTTACTAACGGGGAAACCCCCATTTTCATTAAAATCGCCGCCGCCCGGGTGCGTGACGACGTGAAAATCGCCGTGAAGACCGGCGTGGACGGCATCATACTGGACGGCATGCAGGGGGGAACCGGAGCGGCCCCGGTCATGGCATCGGAGAATCTGGGCATACCCACCATGCCCGCCCTGGTCCAGGCGGTAAAGACCCTGGAGGAGATGGGCGTGAAGGACGAGGTGAGCCTGATCATCTCCGGGGGCATAAGGGACGGGGCTGACATGGCCAAGGCCCTGGCCATCGGGGCGGATGCCGTGGCGATCGGAACGGGGGCCATGGTGGCCATGGGGTGCAGCGTGTGCCTCAACTGCCAGGCCGGCCGCTGCGCCGCGGGCATCGGCACCCAGGATCCGGAGCAGAGGAAGAACCTGATCATCGACGAGGCGGCGGAGCGGGTGGCCAACTACATCAGGGGCATGACCGCCGAAGCCATGCTCCTGGCCAAGGCCGCGGGCAAGACGAAGCTGAAGAACCTGGAGAGGGAGGATCTGAGGTCCCTGACCCTGGAGAGCTGCGCCATGACCGGCATTCCCCTGGTGGGAAGCAACTACACCTTCGGGACTCCCTTCGGATTCTGTTAAGGAGACTGCTATGAGAATCAAGAATCACCCCATACTCGGGGAATTCGATAAGGGCCGGACCGTGGCGTTTTCCTACAACGGGGCACCCATGACCGGCTGCGAGGGGGAGCCCATCGCGGCGGCCCTGAGGGCGAACGACGTGATCATCCACCGTTATACCTCTAAGGAGCACAAGCCCCGGGGCATCTTCTGTGCCATAGGCCGGTGCACCGACTGCGTCATGATCGTGAACGGGAAGCCCAACGTGCGCACCTGCGTCACTCCCCTGGAGGAGGGCATGACCGTGGAAACCCAGTACGGCCTGCTTACGCAGGAGGAAGCCGAGGCAAAGGGGGCCGTCCTATGAGAAGGGTGGAACTGGCCGTTGTCGGCGCCGGGCCCGCGGGCCTCTCCGCCGCCATAGAAGCGGCGCGCCACGGGGTGGAGGTGGTCGTTTTTGACGAGAACCAGCGCCCCGGGGGACAGCTTTTCAAGCAGATCCATAAATTTTTCGGCTCCAAGGAGCACCGGGCCAGGGAGAGGGGGTTCCGCATCGGCGAGGATCTTCTGAAGGAAGCCCGGGAACTGAACGTGACCGTGGAGCTGGAGACGGTGGTTTCCGGCATCTACGACGGCCTGGAGCTGGTGGTTACGAAGAACGACCGGGTGGAGCATCTGAGGGCCAATGCGGTGGTCATCGCCACCGGGGCCAGCGAAAATATGATCCCCTTCCCCGGATGGACCCTGCCCGGCGTCATCGGCGCCGGGGCGGCCCAGACCATGTGCAACCTCCACGGGGTGAAGCCCGGGAAGAACATCCTCATGGTGGGATCGGGCAACGTGGGCGTGGTGGTGGGGCTCCAGCTGATTCAGGCGGGATGCTCCCTGGAAGCGGTCATCGACGCCTCCCCCCGGGTGGGGGGCTACGGGGTCCACGCGGCCAAGATCGCCCGCACCGGGGTGCCCTTCCACCTGCGCCACACCATCAAAGAGGTGTACGGCAAGGACCGGGTCGAAGGGGCGGTCATCGTGGAAGTGGATGAGAAGTGGCAGCCCGTGCCCGGCTCGGAGAAGGATCTGAAGGTGGACACGGTCTGCATGGCCGTGGGCCTTTCCCCCATGTACCAGCTGAGCAAAATCGCCGGCTGCGAGACCGTGGAGGATCCCTCCAGGGGCGGGGTCGTACCCATCTGCGACGAGTACGGGGCCACTACGGTTCCCGGGATCTATGTGGCCGGGGATGTGTCCGGCATCGAGGAGGCCAGCTCCGCCATGATCGGCGGAAAGATCGCCGGCGCCTCGGCGGCCCTGAAGCAGGGCTATCTGGCGCAGGACGTCTTTGAAGAACGATACGCCGCCTTCCGGAAGAGCCTGGAACAGCTGCGCCAGGGACAGTTCGGCCACGGTATGAAGGGGAAGAAGATCACCCACACCCAGGAGGGCATCGAAGTATCGGAGAGCCTCCTGTGCCGGGGCTTCGTGGATGAGTCGGAGATTCTCCGCTTTCCCGGCATCCCCTCCGAGGAGATCCGGATGCGGGGGCTGACCCCGGTGATAGAGTGCACCCAGAACATTCCCTGCGATCCCTGCCGGGAGGCCTGTGTCAAGGGATGCATCAGGATCGGGGAGAGCATTACCGATCTGCCCTCCCTGAGCAAAGAGGTCCAGTGCACCGGCTGCGGCATGTGCGTGGCCGCCTGTCCCGGACAGGCCATCTTCCTTCTGAACCAGAACTACTCCGACGGGGAGGCCCTGGTGGTGCTTCCCTACGAGTTCCAGCCCCTCCCCGAAGCGGGGGACGAGGGCACCGCCTGCGACCGTTCGGGCAATCCCGTGGGGAAGGCGAAGGTATTGAAGGTCCAGAAGGCCAAAACCATGGACGGCACGGCGGTCCTTTCCATGATCGTGCCCAGGGAGCTTGCCATGACGGCCCGGTTCTTCCGGCCCTCGGGCAGCGAAGAGAGGAGAGCCTGATATGGCCGAAAGCAACAGAAGAAAAGCGCCGGAGGGGGAGTACGTCCCCAAAGCGGACGACGATCTCCTGATCTGCCGCTGCGAAGAGGTGAGCCAGGGGGATATCCGCCGGGCCCTGCATCAGGGGCTTCGGACGATGAACGAGATCAAGCGGGAGACCCGACTGGGCATGGGGCTCTGCCAGGGGCAGACCTGTACCCGCATCGCCCGGGCCTTTATCGCCCGGGAGCTGGGCGTCGCCCCGGGGGAAGTGGGCCTGCCCACGCCCCGGACGCCGGCCCGGCCCGTGCCTATGACGGTGATCGCCCGGGACGGGATCATGGACGAAGCCGCAGGGGAGGGGATCTGATGGCCGAAACAAACGATGTCATCATCATCGGCGGGGGTGTCATCGGATGCTCCATCGCCTACTATCTGACGAAGAAGGGGATCAAGCCCCTGGTCATAGAGAAACGGGAGATCGGCACGGGCGGTTCCAGCCGCAACGGGGGAGGGGTGCGCCAGTCCGCCCGGGATCCCCGGGAGCTGCCCCTGGCCATGCACGGGGTTAAAAACCTGTGGCCCGGCCTCTCGGAAGAGCTGGGTAGCGACGTGGAGTACTGCCAGGGGGGGAACCTGCGCATGGGCAAAACGGAAGCCCATATCAAATTCCTGACCGCCATGGTGGAATCCCAGAAGAAGCTGGGCCTGGAACTGGAAATGGTGGATGGGGACCGGGTGAAGGAGATCCTTCCCTACGCCTCGGACTCCATCATCGGGGCCAGCTGGTGCCCCACCGACGGGCACGGCAACCCCATGCTCACCACCCTGGCCTTTTATAAGAAAGCCCTGGAGAAGGGGGCGGAGTTCATCGTGGGCGAGTCCGTGGAGGACGTGATCATCCGCAAGGGCAAGGTGGCCGGCGTCAGGACCGACGGGGGCACCTACGATGCGCCCCTGGTTATCAACGCCGCCGGCGTGGGAGCCCGGGACATCGCCCGCAAGGTGGGCCTGGACATTCCCATGCAGCCCCGCCTGGTGGAGGTGATCGTCACGGACCAGCAGCCGGTCCTTTTCGACCAGATGCTGGGAACGGCGGGATCCGACTTCTACGGCCACCAGAGCAAGCACGGCTCCTTCGTCTTCGGGGGGATGACCGGCTGGGAGGACAGGGAGTTCTACGATCACCGCCAGGTGACCAAGAGCAATACCGCCCCGGCCACCTGCCGGGCGATCCTGGATTACTTTCCCTGGATGGAGAGGACCAACGTGGTCCGGGCCTGGTCGGGCATTCTGGCCGTGGTGGCCGACGGGGTTCCCGTCATGGGTCCCGCGGAGGAGCTCCCGGGCTTCTATTTCGCCTCCTGTTTCTGCGGCCACGGCTATGGGATCTCCCCGGCGGTGGGGGAGCAGATGGCGGAGCTGGTGGCGGAGGGCCGGTCCACCCTTCCCCTGGACGCGTTCCGGTTCGACCGGTTCCTGCCTAAGAACTAGGCTGTTTTGGTATTTTTTTGATAAGGAGAGATATATGGATTTTACGAGAGAGAGTTTTTCCTCCGGAGCTCCCATGGAGGAGAAGTCCGGTTACAGCCGGGTCGTCAAGGCGGGTCCCTTCATCTACGTGGGGGGAACCACCTCTGTTCAGTCCGACGGCACGGTTTACGGCGAAGGCAGCATGTACGAGCAGTGCAAGTATATCTTCGCCAAGATGATCAAGTGCCTTGAGGACGCGGGCGGGAAGAAGGAAGAGGTCATTCGGGTGAAGATGTACCTGACCGATATGTCCGTGGCCAAGGAAGCGGTCCAGGCCTATTCGGAATTCTTCAAGGAAGTGAAGCCCCTGTGCACCGCCGTGGGCATCGACGCCCTGTTCCGTCCCGCCCAGCTGGCGGAGATCGAAATCGACGCCATCCAGGGCGCTTCCCTGTAGGGCTTTTTCCCGGAAGTAAACGCTCCGGTTATTGTTTTTTTCTCGGGCAGGAGGCAAAGCCTCCTGCTTTTTTTATTCCCGTGCTATGTTTATGGTAGGAAATACCCAAAAAGCGAGAAACTCCATGAAGAAATTCTTCCCCCTCCTGTTCATGCTCTTCCTTATTGTGTCCTGTGCCACAGCTCCGCCCCATAAAAGCGAAGAATAAGAAGAACTGTCCCGGAAATACGGGGACAGCGATTTCGCCTCTATTGACAGATATATGTTAAGTTTGAAAGGAAGGGATGAAAAGAGTCTGGACACTCTTTCCGCCGCCATAGATCGGGTAGCTCAAACGGACTGGGAAAGGGTCCGTGCCGTTTATATCTGGATCACCCACAATATAAGATATGATGCCAAGGGATACTTTGCAGGGGAATATGGTTCCAATAAACCGGTGGATGTTCTGTCCTACCGGACATCGGTCTGCTCGGGGTACTCCAATCTCTTTTCTGCTCTTTGCGGTCAGCTGGGCCTTGAGGTGAGGACTGTCACCTGATACGGCAAGGGTGTTTCTTATGCTTCGGGTTCGGCTACTGCCGGAACGA
>QKAI01000002.1 GCA_003246505.1 Spirochaetaceae bacterium
CTGTATTTCCTTTATTTCACTTATGTCCGCTTCAATACCTCCCTGCGGATTATCGGCCTGTCCGTCCTCATCACAACTATCTTTGTATATGGCATGCTCTTCTTCAGAAGCGGCACGGGCCAGAGGGGTAAGGAGAGCATGGGTGTCAATTTCTTTGCCCTTTCCCTCTTTTCCGCTACGGTTTTTCTTCTCCGGACGGTTTTGACAATCCTGGGAGTCGGCAGGGTTCAGTTCCTTATGGAAAGGAATATCGTAACAGCCTTTTCCTTTCTTTCCTCCATGTTTGTCTGTCTCCTCTTCAATTTGAGTCTCATCAACGGATCCCTGAAGAGGAAAACGGAGATTGCCCTGGAAGAGAAAAAAAAGTTGCAGAGGCTTTTCGGCTTTCTGAATGAAACGGCCCGCTTCCTGGATATTTCGGAGCTGTACGGAACCATCGAAACGACCCTGCGCCGAACCCTGGGAGTGAAAAGCGCCGCCATATTCCTGCTGGATAAGAAGACCGGAACCTACCGTCTGTCCTACGATTTCAATGACCTGGACCTTCCCCGGGGCCTCCTGGGAGATATCAAAAAGGGAGAGGGACTGTCCGGAGCGGCCATAGAGATGAACCGGGTCCTGGAAACGGACATAGATTCCTATAACAATGAAGTGATCCGGGAAGCCTATAAGAAGAAGGGCGTCTCCCGACTGGTCAGCACCCCGATCAAAACATCGGAGGGCATCACCGGGGCTATCTCCTTTGCCTACAGCCGGGAAGACGACGGGATTGTTCTGGACAGGGATTTTCTCTACCATCTGGGGGAGCTAATCGGCCTGGTGCTGGAGAACGCCATCCTCTACGACAAAACGATTCTCCTGGCCCATACGGACCCCCTGACCGGCCTTCTGAACCGGAGGAAAATGACCGAAGCCCTCAGCAATGAGCTGAGGCGGACGGAGAGGGGGGGGAATCCCTTCACCCTGGCCATAGCCGATCTGGATGATTTCAAGGAGATCAACGACAGCTGCGGCCATGACTGCGGGGACCGGGTTCTGAAAAGCACGGCCGCCATATTCAGGGAAATCTGCCGGGAAACGGATCTGATCTGCCGCTGGGGGGGAGAGGAGTTTCTCTTCCTCTTCATTGATTCCTCCGGGGAGGATGCCGCCGGGATTGGGGAAAGGATCCGCCAGAGGGTCAAAGAAACCAGTCCCGAATGTGAATGCGGAATAGGACCGACCATTAGCATGGGAGTCACGGAATACGCACCGGAACTGAGTCTGGAACAGCTGATAAAAAGGGCCGACGAAGCCCTGTACAGAGCCAAGGCCCTGGGCAAGGACAGGGTGGAACTGGGTTAAGCCCGGAAGGCCTCCGCCATCAGGGGGAGATACCAGGCCTCCAGCCTGAGATTCATAAGATAGCCGCAGTGCCCCCCCTTCTTCGTCAGGAGAAACCGCACGGAGGGACTCTTCGCCGAGGATGCGATATCCCCATAGGGGATTATGGGATCGTCCTCAGAGGTGAGCAGGGTAAGGGGGATGGTTACGTCTTCCAGGTAACCCTCGCGCAGGTTATACCTCCCGAAATAATCCTCCAGGGAAACATAGGAAGTGAACCGGCGCAGAAGCTCTTCGGTCATGGGGACGCACCTGTCCAGGGACAGGACCGGGCGGAAATCATAGAGCCGGGGATAAAGGCTTTCCTTCTTCCCCAGGGACCGCTTCCATTTCTTCAGAAAATAGGCCCGGATGATCGGGACCCGGTCCACCCGTTCCGTTGAATCCAGGGGATCCAAGGGGGGATTCACCGCAAAAACATGACCCAGTCCCCCATAGCCCTCGTCGGAGGCTCTTTTGGCGATGCGGATACAAAAATTGGCCCCCATGGAGAAGCCCGCCAGAGAGGCCTTTCCCCCCGGGGTGAAGCGGCGGACGATCTCCTTTACCGCCCCGTAGGCTTCATCGATCAGGGTACCCAGAAAAAACCCCTCATTCAGATGGTGGCTCTCCCCGTGGTCCCTCATATTCAGCCGGAAGACGTGAAACCCCTCCCCGTAAAGATAGCGGCCGGTGCTTACCATATAGGCCGATTCGGCGCTCCCCTCCCAGCCGTGAAGCAGAATCACAAGGCCCCTGGCCTCGGAACCCTTACGCTCCGAAAGAAACCCCTGCAGACGGACTCCTCCCCCCGCGTCGATGATCCGCTCTTTGCTGTTCCTTTCAAAATCCCCGGTCCCCCTGTTCCGGAAACGGGCGCTGTTCAGAAGGGTCTGCACCAGGGGGCCTTTCAGATACCAGGGAGGAGAAAAGGGGGGCTTTTCAATGGATCGGATCTTTTCATTACGTACCATGGAGAGTTCCATCATAGGCAATCTTGTTCCAAAAATCAATCTTTACAAATCTTCCCCGACCGGCAGGGGATAGACCAATGTGAAGGTCACGGAGGGAGCATCCTGTCCCGGAGGGCCCGGCCCACCCCCACCGAGGAGAGCAGCACCAGGGGGATGGCCGTGGCGTACCGCACCAGGGTGAAGGGCACTCCCAGGTAGGAGGCCTCGAAAATGGTCATGGGGATGCGGCAGACCGCCGACGCCCCCAGGTAGGCGGTCACCACGCTCAGGGCGGCCCCCTTTTTCCACAGGGCCGACGCCACGGGCAGGGCCACCAGCATGGGCCCCAGGGTTATCCCCCCCAATAGGATCACCCAGAGGTAGCTCTTCCAGCCCGCCCCCTCCCCCAGGTGCTTCTCCACGGTTTCCCGCTTCACCCAGGCTTCGAAAAGTCCGATAAGGATAAAGGCGCAGGGCAGGATGGCCGCCATCTCCCCCAGGTTTTTGGCCAGGAGGCGCCCCGTTTTCATGCCCGGCTCCCATCGGACGAGAAAGGATACTCCCAGAAAGATAAGAGAGACCAGTATGAATCCGCCCCTGTACAACTTCCCCCTCTTCACGGCAGGAGCTCCCCGAATACCAGCCCCATGGCCAGGGCGACCAGGGCGGAGATGATCAGGCTGACCAGATTCCTCACCAGGGCGAAACGGGTGCCGAAAAACTGCTTCTCCACGGGGAAGGTCAGGATTCCCACCATCATCAGGCTGGAGGTAAAGGCGGCTATGACCATGTAGGGCACCCCCTGATTCCGCAGGATTCCCCCCAGGGGGAAGGCGATGAATCCGGGCATGACCGCCAGCGAACCGCCGGCCAGTCCCAGCAGCGCCGCCAGATAGCGGTTGCCCCCGGAGAGGCTGCGGGAGATAAGATCCTCCGGCACAAGGGCCAGAGCCAGGGAAGCGAGAATCAGCATGACCATAAGGGCGGGGAGAATATTCAGGAATTTCCTGATTCCCCCCTTCAAACCGGCCAGCGTCTTCCCTTTGTCCGCCGCGAAGGACAGGACAATAACAGCCAGAGTCACCAAAAGAAATTCCATGACACCCCCCTGTCTCCATAATAACCTAAAAGACAAATCATTTCTCTGTAAATATAAATAATGGGAAAACAGGAAAAACCATGCTATTAATACTAGTATTGATATAGGAGAAATTCTGATGCGTAAAGATTTATATAGATTGCTGATGGGAGGGCTGTTCCTTCTTTCCCTGCCCCTTGCCGCCGATACGGACTCGGTTCTGGACAGGATATACGGGGAAAGCGAAGCTCCCCTGCTGCCGAGCGCCTGGCTCATCTATGTGGGAGCGGGCGTCCTGGACGAGGAAGCCCCCCTGTCCGATGCTTTGGCACTGCTGGAAGAGAAGGGATGGAATGGGGAGACCCCCCTTACCAGGGGAAAGCTCGCTCTGCTTTTGATGGAGAATTTCTCCCTCCCCCAAGGGATCATGTACCGCCTGACCCATTGGGAGCACTACGCCCTGAGGGAAGTGCTCTATCTGAATATACTGGGAGGCCGGGGGGACAAATCGGCGCCCGCATCGGGGTTCGACGTCATTAACGGACTTTCCGCCCTGCTTGAGGAGGCCTGAGATGAGACGATGCTACTCCCTTTTATGGTTCCTTTTCCTTCTCTTTCCCGCCCTGGCCCAGGACAGGATCAGCGGTTCCCTGGAACACTATTTCAATGGTGGCAACCGGGAGGCCAGCAATCCCTACAACAATACCAGCCTGGATCTGGGTTACGAAAGGGTCCTCTCCCCTGTGCTGACCTTCACCGCCGCCGCCTCCGCCGAGGCGGACTGGACCTTTCCCGAGGATGTGTCCTTCGTCACCGGGGATATCTCCCGCTTCTCCCTGCGCTATGCCCCCTCCTGGACGGCGGAAGCGGGGCGTGTGCACTTTTCCGACGCCACCGGCTATATCCTGGATCTGAATCTGGACGGGGTCAAAGGGTCATACCCTCTGGGGGATACCCTTTCGGTCCGGGGCGGCATGGGCTACACGGGATTGACCTTTGACCATGCCTCCGGGCTGATAAAGACCAGGGAAGAGTCCGCCGGGGACGAGCTTCTCTCCCCCGACCGGCTTGTCTGGTTCCTCCGGGGCTCCTACCGGGACGAGAAGGGTCGGGAAGGGAACGCCCATTTCTATGGCCAGTCCAACCTGAACGGCAGCGACGACCCCCTGCTCCTCTGGTATGCCGGAGCCTTCGGCTCCCTGACCGTCTCCGATTTTGTCTTTACCCTGGACTACACCTTCGCGGGGGGGACGGTGGGTGCCTCCTATCTGGGGAGCATCTACGAGAACAGTGTGGCCGGTCATCTTGTCTACGGCGAGGCGGGGTACTACCCTTCGGGACTGCGCGAGTGGGGGGTCCGGGCGGTGCTGACCGGGTTCTACTCCAGCGGCGACAGTTATAACAGGAGGGAGACGAACCTCCCCGGGGCGGACACCACCGTGGAACCGGACGGCACCAGCGCTCTCTTCATACCCATCAGCCGGACCCTAATAGGCAGCCAACTGGGAGAGCAGCCGGGGAACCTGGCCTTCCTCCGTCTGGAAGCGGGTTTCGTCCCCCTCAAGGGACGGTTCGACAAAAACATACTGGCCGCAGCCCTGGGCTCGGCGGTTTATATGAGAACGGCCAACGGACCGATCCACGCCTCAGGGCTGAATCCCCTTTCCGACTCCCCCTACCTGGGGACGGAAATCAACGGGAAGCTGACCTACCGCCCCTTCTCCGATCTGAGCCTTTCCCTGGACAACCAGTTCTTCCTGCCGAACACCTCCTCCGGGGGAGCCTTCGACGGAACCAGAGATTCCCTGGAGTATGCCTTGGAATTAGTTCTGACCCTCTCGATTTAAGGAGTTTTTTATGAAATATAAAAATACCGTTTTTTATCTGACCATCCTCCTCTCCCTCTTCCCCCTGGCCGCCCAGGAGGCGGTTCTGGCCCGGGTTACGGGACAGGTGAAAATATCCGCCGATTCTCAAACCTGGATAACGGCGAAACAGGGGGACAGCCTCCCCCCGGGCACGGTGGTATCCACGGGCTTCAAATCCACCGCCCTGATAAAAACGGAGGATGCGGAGATCGAAGTCGCCCAGCTGACCCGTCTGACCCTGGAGGAACTGTCGAAGAAGGACGACGCGGTCCAAACTACCCTGTTCCTGAACGGGGGGCGGATCAATACGGAGGTATCCCGGGAGAGGGTGCGCCAGGACTTCACCGTGCGCAGCCCCATCGCCACCGCTTCGGTGCGGGGGACCGGTTTCACCTTCGACGGGCGCAACCTGGCGGTCCGGCACGGATCGGTTCTCATGGTCGCCGGCAGACGGTCGGTTCTGACCCAAGGCGGCGACCGCCTGTCCACCACCGGGTCCGGTGAGCCGGAGAGCCGGGCCGGGGGCTTTAAAAAGCAGACCGAAGTCGGCGCCTTCCTGATCCTCGAATCCGACGGGGAGGAGGGAGGTTCCTCCGGCGACAATTCGGGACTGGAGAAACTACTCGATCAGATTAATGCGCAGGATGCGGAGTTAAGCATCCATGTCTATTAGGAGAACCCTATGAAAATGATAAAATATATATTTCTTATGGTGCCTTTCTTTTTAATAGCTTTCGGCTGTGAGATGACTCCCACGGAGAGAACGGGCATCGTTGAACTGAAAGTATCCGGACCGGGAACAGAGAATAAAAACTCCGAAGAAGAGATTTCACGAATTATATCCATGGACGCACAGAGCCTGGTATTGATTGCTTACCCCTCTTTTGATGACGGGATTCCCGAAGACGTATCTTTAGGTAACCTGGGGGAAATTTATCCCCAGGAGTATGACGCTATTATCAATGGGGCGGATACGTTATTTTTCCTGGTAGATTTGAACCTATCACAAACCGTGTTAGTAACCGGAATAAAACCGGGGGATTGGAGTTTCATGGCCTTCGCATTCAATACGGAGATTACCGATATCAACAATATGTATCCCTATGACAGCACATCCTACTTCTTCAAAAAGAATGTCACCATAACGGGAGGATACAATTATCTCGATGCTCCGTTGGGGATTAACAATTCCTATTATCCCCTGGGAGAATTATTCGATGGTTATAATGGCTATACATTAAGTACGAATGCCGGTCAATCCTGTTTTTTTATTTTTCCCGATGTTACAGCAGGAACCTTCAGACTGGATAATAATTATACAACCCCTCCTACTGGTACAATAATTCTCTTCTATGATGATGACAGCAATCTATTATCGAGTACCTATGA
>QKAI01000414.1 GCA_003246505.1 Spirochaetaceae bacterium
GAATCCGGTCGGTCTTATCACCTACATGAGAACCGACTCCACCCGTATCGCCCCGGAGGGGATCGAGGCGGTGAGGAACTATATCGCCGCCCATTACGACGGGGCCTATCTTCCCGAGAAACCCAATACCTACGGGAAGAGCGAAGGGGCACAGGACGCCCATGAGGCGATCCGCCCCACCAGCGTGGAGTATACCCCGGAGATGGTGAAGCCCTTCCTCTCGGCGGAACAGTACAAGCTGTACGAGCTGATCTGGCGGCGCTTCGTCGCCTCCCAGATGAATCCCGCCCGGTACCTCACCACCACCGTGCGCATCACCGCCGACGAGGGCATTTTCGAAGCCAAGGGGCGGGTCACCGTCTTTGACGGCTACACCGTACTGATTCCCGAATCGGAAAAGAAGGAAGAGGACGAAGACGGGGAGAAGAAGGATCAGACCCTTCCCCCCCTGGAGAGCGGAAATCCCCTGGGGCTTAAGGAGCTGGATACGGTACAGCACTTCACCAAGCCCCCCTCCCGCTACTCCGAAGCCTCCCTGGTCCGGGCCCTGGAGAAGGAGGGCATCGGCCGTCCGTCCACCTACGCCCCCATTATACAGACCATCCGGGAGCGGGGATATGTCCGGTTGGAAAAGCGGGCCTTCCATGCCACGGAGCTGGGAATGGCCGTTAACGATATGCTGGTGAACAACTTCAGCGATATCATGGCCCTGAAATTCACCGCCGATATGGAAAACGATCTGGACAAGGTGGAGAGCGGGGAGGTGGACTGGGTCAAACTGATCGACAGTTTTTACAAGCCCTTCTCCCAGGCCGTGGACAAAGCCACCGAGGAAGCGGCGGCCCTGAAAAACCGGGAGTGGACCGGAAGCGAGGTCTGCCCCCAGTGCGGCGGCCCCCTGGTGGTGCGCTACTCCATGAACGGGGCCTTCCTGGGCTGTACCAACTACCCCGAGTGCAAGGGGCTGCTGCCCATGCCCGGAGAGAACGGCGGCGATGAGGAGGGGGAGGAGCAGCCCCAGGTATCCTGCCCCGTCTGCGGCAAGCCGATGGTGCTTAAGAAATCACGGTACGGCAAGGAGTTCCTGGCCTGTACCTCCTATCCGGAGTGCAAGACGACCCTCTCCGTGGATAAGGACGGGAAACCGGTGGAACTTCCCAAGATAGAGAGGATCTGCGATAAGTGCGGCAGTCCCATGGAAGTGAAGATGGGACGCCGGGGACCCTTCCTGGCCTGTTCCCGCTATCCGGATTGCAAGAACACCATGCCCATCGACAAGGACGGCAATGTGGTAGTGCTGCCCAGTGTGGAGGGAGAGGTCTGCGATAAATGCGGGGGGGAAATGGTGGTGAAAATGAGCCGCCGGGGTCCCTTCCTCTCCTGCAGCAACTACCCGAAATGCCGGAACGCCAAACCCCTGCCCAAGGGCTCCGGGGAACCGGAGGGGGGGGGAACAAAATAGACGGGGACATGAAAAAAAAATTATTTTCTTTGCAACTAAAGCCGATTTGTTATAAAATGACTAGGAAAGAATATCTCAGGAGGACTAGATGAAAGCGAATGCTGACTTCCCTACTATCAACGCCAAAAACCCCGATGGACTCAACGATATGGGCGTACCCTACAAGGTTCTTCTCATAGATGATTCCATGTTTGTCAGGAAACAGCTGTCCCAAATATTAACTTCGGAAGGATTTGAAATAGTCGGAGAGGCCGGAGACGGCGTGGACGGACTGGAAATGTATAAAAGCCTGTCCCCCAATGTGGATCTGGTTACCCTGGATATCACCATGCCCCGTATGGACGGATTGACCGCCCTGGAAAAGATCGTCGAATTCGACAAGGGGGCCAAGGTTATCATGATCAGTGCCCTGGGAAAAGAGGATCTGGTAAAGAAGGCTCTCATCACGGGGGCGAAGAACTATATCGTTAAGCCCCTGGACCGGAAAAAGGTGCTGGAAAGAATCGTTTCTGTTCTGAAAGGTTAAGCGACGAAATCCGGCTTTGCCGGAGGACAATCCCCGGACCGGTCCGCTTCAGGCCTGGTAACTGGGGATTTTGTTTTTTATAAAGAGTTCTTCAATGCGATCCATATAATTCCTGCCCGGGGAGATCCTGTCCTCCCACTCCCCGTTCAGGGTCACCCCGGGGCGGAAGGGGGTCAGGCGGTGCTCCCCGCATCCCGCGAGAAGATCCGCCATCTCCGGAACATCCCCTTCGCCTACGAATTCCCCGCATACGGTGGTTCGGAACTGGTGGTCGATTCCGGACTCGATAATCCATCGTGCGGACCGGCGCAGCTTCTCTTCGTATCCGGGGGTCCGGCAGCCCAGTTCCCCGTAGCGGGAGGGGGCCGTTTTCAGATCCATGGCGATGAAGTCCGCCCCCAGGCGGGGCAGGGCATCGGGGAAGAGGCCGTTCGTATCGATTTTTACCATCAGGCCCAGGTCGTGGATCTCGGCAATCAGGCCGGTCAGAGCAGCGGCGTGGAGAAGGGGCTCCCCTCCGGAAATAACGACGCCCCCGAGGACGGGGGCTCTTTTTTTCAGAAAGGCACTGACCTCTTCCCGGCTGAGCATTCCCCCGTCCCCGCCGCCGTCCACCAGTTCCGGGTTATGGCAGTAGGGACAGCGGAGATTGCATCCCGCCGTGAAGAGAATCGCCGCCACCTTTCCCGGATAGTCGAGAAGGGTGGTCTTCTGGAGACCGAAACGCATCAGACGGCGGTAACCGCTTCGGCTCCGGATTCAACGAACCGGCTCAGCCCCTTGACGTTGTCGGTGCGGAAAATCTCATTTCCCTCGGCGTCGAAGAGAATTACCGTGGGGGCGGTGAATACGTTATACTGCACCGCCGCGTTCAGACCCTCTTCCTCGTCCACATTGATATGGTTCCCCTCCCAGTTCAGTCCCCCAAGGTAATCCTTCATGGGGGGGCAGTTGGGGCAGGTATTCCGGAAGAAGAAGGAGTAGGTCCCCGATTCGCTTTTGGGGGATATCTCCTTCTCGCTTTCCAGGGCGAAAAGATCGGCCTGATCCTCCGTCTCCCGGGATTTGACGGGTACCACCGAATCCACCGCCATCATCTCCTCCACCGCTTCCCTGCGGGGCTCTTCCTCTTTCACGTTCAGGACGGGAGGCTGGCAGGGGACGATCTCCGGTTCCATAAAAGTCTTCCGGACCTTGTATTCGGCGCTCTTGCCGTTGTTCCAGTTCTTGACCGACCGGTAGTAACCCACGATCCGGCTGTAAACTTCCGTGGGACGGCTTTCAATCTCCCGGATCTTCTCATTCAGTTTATCGATACTGCTGTCTATGTTTTCTAAAGTCATGTCTCTCTCCTTTTACTCATCCCCTACCGGGCGACGGTCTCCCTTTCCTCTTCCAGCTTCTTCAGTTCCCTCTTCGCCGCTTCCAGCTCCTTCTCACAGTGGGGGCAGCTGAAGTGTTCCCCCTCCAGATACCCGTGGCAGGGGCAGATGGAGTAGGTGGGGGAGATGGTGAAGTAGGGCAGGCGGTAGTTGCTGCAGATCGCCTTCACCAGTTCCATGCAGCTCTTCCAGTCCTTGATCGACTCACCCAGGAAGCCGTGGAAAACGGTTCCCCCGGTGTATTTGGTCTGCAGGGGATCCTGCCTGTCCAGGGCGTCGAAAAGGTCATCGGTGAAATTCACCGGCAGCTGGGTGGAGTTGGTATAGTAGGGGTTCTCGAAGGTTCCCGCGGTGATGATCTCCGGGTGGTGCCTCCTGTCGTGGAGGGCCAGGCGGTAGCTCGTGCTCTCCGCCGGGGTGGCCTCCAGGTTGTAGAGATCCCCCGTGTCCTCCTGGTAATCGGCCAGGCGCTTTCTCATGAAGTCCAGGATCTCTTCGGCCAGCTTGCTCCCCTCTTCGGTGGTGATGTCCTTGCCGATGAAGTTGAGAAGGCACTCGTTCATGCCCACCAGGCCGATGGTGGAGAAGTGGTTGTTCAGGTGCTGCAGATAGCGCTTGGTGTAGGGGAAAAGGCCCGCGTTCAGAAGGTGGGTGATCACCTTTCTCTTCACCACCAGCGATTCGGAGGCCAGATCCATCATATGGCTCAGCCGGTCGTAGAAATCCACCTTGTTCTCAGCCAGATAGCCGATGCGGGGCAGATTGACGGTGACCACGCCCAGGGAGCCGGTGAACTCGTCGGAGCCGAAGAGGCCCCCGCCCCGCTTTCTCAGCTCCCGCTTGTCCAGCTGGAGGCGGCAGCACATGGAGCGCACGTCGCTGGGGTTAAGATCGGAGTTGATGAAGTTCTGGAAATAGGGGGTGCCGTACTTGGCGGTCATCTCAAAGAGGAGCTGCGAATTGGGTGACTCCCAGTCAAAATCGGCGGTGATGTTGTAGGTGGGGATCGGATAGGCGAAACCCCGTCCGCTCGCGTCTCCCTCCAGCATCAGCTCGATGAAGGCCCGGTTGATCAGATCCATCTCCGCCTTGCACTCCCCGTAGGTGAAGTCCTGCTCTTCCCCGCCCACGATGGCCGGCTTGTCCGCCAGGTCGCCCGGCACGGTCCAGTCCATGGTGATGTTGGTGAAGGGCGCCTGGGATCCCCAGCGGGACGGTGTGTTAACCCCGAAGACGAAGCTCTGTATGCACTGCTTGACCTCTTTGAAGTCCAGGCTGTCCACCTTGACAAAGGGGGCCAGATAGGTGTCGAAACTGGCGAGAGCCTGGGCTCCGGCCCATTCGTTCTGCATGATCCCCAGGAAGTTCACGATCTGGAACACCAGGGTGGAAAGATGGGCCGCCGGCTTGGAGGTGATCTTTTCGGGTACACCGCCCAGGCCCTCCTGGATGAGCTGCCGGATGGACCATCCGGCGCAGTAACCGGAGAACATGGACAGGTCGTGCAGGTGCATGGCCCCCGATTTATGGGCCTCCGCCACTTCCTTGGAGTAGATATTCTTGAGCCAGTAGTTGGCGGTCACCGTCCCGGAGTTATGGAGAATGAGTCCTCCCAGTGAGAAATTGACATTCGCATTCTCATTCACTCTCCAGTCGGCCTGGGACAGGTAACCGTCCATGGTCTCGTTGATATCCAGCATCAGCTTCTGCGCGTCCCGGATAGCCTCATGCTTGGCCCGGTACAGGATGTAGGCCTTGGCCAGATCCACCCGTTTGCTCTCGATCAGAACCGTTTCCACGATATCCTGTATCTCTTCCACCGCGGGGATGGAATTGGGATGGCGCCCTTCCATGAAGTGCACCAGCTTCTCCTCCACCGAATCGGTAAGGCTCTCCGCCAGTCCCCCGTCCTCAGTACCGGTGACGGCGATGATGGCCTTCTCTAAGGCTTCCCTGATGCGTTTCCTGTTGTAGATCTCAATCTCCCCGTCCCGCTTGATAATTCTCTTCACGGCGAACTGGGGCATGTCGGAAGCACCCTTTTCCACTCCGAGGAACTGTTTCCAGTCCGTTCTCTCTCCCTTAGTCACATCGTCTCCTTACTGGATATCGATACAGGGCAAGTACGTTGCCCTTATTAATATTTCTTACTTCTTATTCTTAGATAGATTGTTAATCACATCGACGAATTCTTCCACGTCCTCGAATTTCTGATAAACCGAAGCGAACCGCACATAGGCCACCTTGTCCAGGGAAAAAAGCTTCTCCATAACCATCTCCCCCAGATCGGAGGAGTTTATCTCATGGGTGCCCCGGCACTTCATATCCACCTCGTCTTCGAGGGTGTTGAGTATCCGGTCTATTTCCATCTGGGACACGGGACGTTTCTCTATGGCGCGCAGAAGACCCCTCTCTATTTTCTTTTTGTCAAAGGGCTCGCGGCTTCCGTCTCTCTTGACGACTTTTATAGTGATTTCCTCAATTTTCTCATAGGAGGTGAAACGATATCCGCAGGAAAGACACTCCCGGCGGCGGCGGATCGTGGTTCCGATCCCGTTCTGCCGTGATTCCAGTACTTTGTCATCCGTCTTTCCGCAAAAAGGGCATTTCATTAATAGAAACCTCGTAATTTTGGGGCACTATAAGAAGTGTTGATCAATGTTGAAAGCATTCTAACACACTATATGTGGGATTTCAATATAAAATTTGACATTTTGTTCGATTGCCATTAAGATGAAATATCTATTTCCTTTCTGCATTTGGGGATAGGGGCAATAAAAAATGAATGTTCACATAATATCGAGGTAAAAATGGGAAAATTCGGTCTAGATCGCTACACCATGGACCGCTTTCTGAAGCACTGCTGCGACGTGTATTCTGACCGCCCCTTCCTGGCCATGGAGGGGGATGATTTCATGAGCTACGCCGACTTTTACAATGGGGTCGAGGCACACCGGGAAATCCTCCGGTCCCGGGGGTTCCGAAAGGGGGACGTGCTGGCCCTGCTGGCCGCCGGATCGCCCCGGTGGGCCCTCTACTGGATGGCCGCCATGACATCGGGGATCATCGCCGTTCCCATAATGGAGGACTTTTCCCCCGAGGACGTGCGCCATATCCTCACTCACAGCGAGGCCCGGGGCCTCTGCCTGGACCACCGCTTCCTCTCCTGGGACCTGGAGGAATACCGGGGCCTCTCCTTTCTCTGCGATCTGGGTTCCGGGGAGATCCTCCGCGGGGACATCCTCTCCGCGCCGGCGCC
>QKAI01000303.1 GCA_003246505.1 Spirochaetaceae bacterium
AGCGGACCCCATGAAGCCAGGCTGGGCCGGGAAGAGTCCAAAGGCCAGGTCCACACCTACTCCCCCGGCTACACCGAATCCGATCTGAAAGAGGTTCTGGAGCTGTCGGACCATATAATCTTCAACTCCTTCGGCCAGTGGAAAAAGTACCGCGGCCTCTGCCGTCCCCGTATGAACGACCGGTCCTTCGGTCTGCGCCTCAACCCCAGGCAGAGCGAGGCGGAGGTGGCCCTCTACGATCCCTCGGCCCCGGGAAGCCGTCTGGGCATCATCCGGGACGAGTTCCAGCCCGAAGATCTTGATGGAATCACGGGGTTCCACTTCCACAACCTCTGCGAACAGGGTCTGGAACCTCTCGAGAGGACCCTGGAAGCCATAGAGCGGCAGTTCGGCCCCTGGATCTTGAAGATGAAATGGGTCAACTTCGGCGGGGGCCATCACATCACCCGTCCCGACTACGACAGGGAGGGGCTCATCAGGGTGATCAGAAATTTCAAAGCTAAGTACGGCGTGGAGGTCTATCTGGAACCGGGGGAAGCCGCGGTCATTCACACGGGTATTCTGGTGAGTACGGTTCTGGATGTGGTTAGGAATGAAAAACCCTCGGTGGTGCTGGACACCTCCGTCTCCTGCCACATGCCCGATGTGATCGAAATGCCCTACCGCCCCGATGTCTGGGGTGCCGGCAAGGCCGGGGAGAAGGCATGGGACGCCTATCTGGGCGGTCGGAGCTGCCTGGCGGGGGATACGGCGGGGATCTACTCCTTCGACGCCCCCCTGAAGGAGGGAGACAGGGTGATCTTTGACGACATGACCCACTACACCATGGTCAAAACCACAACCTTCAACGGCGTGCCCCTCCCCTCCATCGCCCTTTTCTCGCCGGAATCGGGAAAGACAAAGATCGTAAAAAAGTTCGGTTATGAAGATTTCAAAGGACGGCTGGGATGATGAACAATCAGAAGAATTACCCCCCATTTCTGGACTCTGAATACGGCAACGGGGATGAATCATCCCTCTTTCACATCCTGCCGGTACCCCTTGAAAAATCGGTCAGCTACGGAGGCGGAACCCGGCTGGGTCCCTCGGCCATACTGAAGGCCAGCTCCCAGCTGGAGGTGTTTGACGGCCGGAGCACACCGGGAGAAAAAGGCATCCGGACCCGGCCGCCTGTGAACTGCCGGGGACCGGTTGAAAAGGTATTGAAACGGATCGCCGTGGAAACCGAAATGATCCTCTCCCACGACGGCATCCCCGTCATTCTGGGGGGAGAACACACGGTCAGCAACGGTGCCTTTCAGGCCCTTACACGCTGCTACAACGGCGGTACGGGAAAGGTGGGGATCGTTCAGATCGACGCCCACGGTGACCTCAGGAACAGTTACGAAGGCACCATCTACAGCCACGCCTGTGTTATGAAACGGGCTCTGGACCTGGGATTTCCCCTCTTTCAGCTGGGAGTCCGCAGCCTCTCTCCCCGGGAGATAGAACTGAGAAAACAGAGGAACATCCTCCACAGGGATGCTCCCGAACTCTGCGCAGGGGAGCTTGTAACCGATGCGAGCCTTCCGGAGGACTTTCCTCGTGATGTCTACCTGACCATAGATGTGGACGGCCTGGACCCTTCCGTCATCCCCGGCACGGGAACTCCCGAACCGGGCGGACTGGGCTGGTACCAGACCCTGAGCCTCATCGAATCGGTGGCCCGGAACCGGAAGATCATCGGCTTTGACTGTGTCGAACTGGCGCCCCGGAAGGGGAGCAGCATCAGCGAGTTTACCGCAGCCCGGCTGATCTATCAGGTGATGGGAATCATCGCCCGCAGCCGGGGCCTGTAATCACTTAGGCCGTTTGAGCTCGGTCAGAAGTTCATTGAGATTGACGGTGCAGTAGGTGGAGGCGTAGTCGGACACGGCATAGGGCAGCACCAGATCTTCATTATGAATCATGGCCCCGCAGGAGTAGACCACATTGGGAACGTAGCCGTCCCGCTCCTCCTCGTTGGTCTGCAGCAGGGGCTTGTCCAGCCGTCCGATTTCGATCTCCGGATTATCCAGATCCAGCAGCAGAGCTCCCAGCACATACTCCCTCATGGGCCCCACCCCGTGGGTAATCACCAGCCAGCCCTCATCGGTTTCGATGGGAGACCCGCAGTTTCCCACCTGAATCAGCTCCCAGGAGTACCGGGGCGTCTGGATCAGACGGGCCTCGTTCCAGATTGTGATGTTGTCAGAAAAGGCAATGTAGTTGTTCCGGCCGTCCATCCGGCAGAGCATGGCGTATTTGCCGTTGATCTTGCGGGGAAAGATGGCCATGCCCTTGTTTTTGGCGATGCTGCCGTGGAGAGGCATGACTTTGAACTGGTAGAAGTTCTCCGTCTCGATCAGCTTGGGCATGGTGGAGATGCCGTCATAAGCTGTATAGGTTCCGTAAAAGGAGACCTTGCCCCCCTCCTCGTAGCGGACGAACCGGGCATCCTCGATCCCTCTCTGCTCTGTGGAGGAGATGGGGAAGATGACCCGCTCGCAGATGGAGGAGTCGAGGGTGAACTCGATCTCGTAGTGGGACGAAGCCAGCCACATGATCTGATTAAAGGCCGCTTCCTTCTCCAGGGGGGTGCCGAACTTTTTGACGGCCGCCTTGATACAGCTCTCCAGCTCGCCGTAGGTAAACTCCTCTCCCAGGGGAGCGAGAACCGATTCGGGAGGTACGGAGCTGTCGTACTCCTGCAGCTCATGCAGATCCTCCAGGAACTGCATTTTATTGTACCTGTGCCGTTTGACCCGTTCGGCCTCGGCCAGCATATTGCCCACAGGGTCCATGATGAAGTTTCCCTCATGATCCAGCAGACCCGACCGGAAAACAATGGACGAAAGGTGTCCCTCGCCGGTGGCGCGGAAGCTGAGGATTACACGTTTTTCACCGGGAAGAACTCCCATCTGATCGGGAGACTCCACGATGGAGGGATTGAAGAAGGCGGCGGCTTCGATGGAGTATTCCATTGTGAAGTAGGAGCCGATCAGGTACTTTCTGTTCGAATCCACTGATTCGGGGTCCAGCTCCATCTTTTTGAAGAGGTTCTCCAGAAGGAGGAAGTGACGCTCAAAGATCTTTGATATGTTTCTGTGGCGCCGGGAATACCGGCGGAGAATCTGATTCAGCTTCTCCATGACCTGGGAATCGCTCAGTTCCAGGATGCTCCTGACGATAATGGTGCTGCGCTCGTCCCCCATGTACAGGAAGCGGGCAATCACCCTTGATGAATCCGGATTGAATTCCACCTTTCTTCTTTTGACACTCAACTGCATACTATCCCCCGTCAGATCACAGGATCACATCATTCTACACTCCCTATTTTAATCTACTGCCGCAGGTTTCTCCTCTTTTTTCGGCAGGAAAGAGGGGATTTCTTTTTCCTTCGGAAGGGTTGAACAGGCATTTAATTTTCTTGTCCCTCCCTCGTATTCTGACCTATAATTTCATGAATAGAGGCGGCATGGACAGTTTATGGAAAAACCGTAAATCAGCTCTCATCGTGGCCCATCCCGATGATGAAACTCTCTGGGCCGGAGGCGCCGTCATGACGATGGAGCCGGGGAGCTGTTTTATCCTGAGCCTCTGCCGCGGATCCGATCCCGATCGGGCCCCCAAATACCGCAAAGTCCTTGAAAAACTCGGCGCAAAGGGAGCAATTGCGGACCTGAACGACGGTCCGGAACAGTCTCCTCTCGACCCGGAACTTATCGAAGAGACCATCCTCGACCTTCTCCCTGCGGATGATTACGACCTCATCTGCACCCACAGCCCCCTGGGGGAGTACACAAGACACCGCAGGCATGAGGAGATCGGCCGGGTCGTCCTCTCCCTCTGGCTGGAGGGGCGTCTCAGAGCCGGTGAGATCCGCCTCTTTGCCTTCGATGACAGTCTGAAAGCCACCCTTCCCCTTCCCGTTTCCTCCGCTCCCCTCCACCTCACCCTCCCGGAAGAGTTCTGGGAGAGAAAATATGATCTCATCACCAAAATCTACGGGTTTCCACCCGACGGCTTTGAAGCCAGGACGACGCCCCGGACCGAAGCATTCTGGCAGATAAGGACCCCCGAAGAGGGCCGGTTCTGGCTGGAGAAGGAAAGGAAAGAATGAAGATACTGATCATGTACGACTATCCCCCCACCCCCGGCGGTCTGGCCACTCAGGGAGACATGCTCTTCAGGGGACTCAGGGAGATGGGAGTGGATGTCCACGCGGTCCACTACCAGTCGGCCCAGGAAAAGGAGTGGTACTACAAATGGTTCAAACCGGATGTGGTGACCGGGGTCGGCTATTGGGGCTTCACCCCCGACATCATCCAGCATCCGCAGAAGTTCGGTGCCCTAGCGGTACCCTGGCTGGTGGCGGACGGCTACATTGCCAACTACCAGGATGATCTGAACAGTCTCCCTCTCATCCTGGTGACCTCCCGCTGGGTCAAAGAGATGTACGTCCGGGACGGCATCAAAGGGGACAACATCGAGGTCCTTCCCGTGGGCTGTGAAACCAGCCTCTTCCGGCCCATGAGCCGCAGCGACGAAAAGGTAAAGTCGATCCGCAGGAACCTGGGCATCACGGATGATCAGATGATGATCCTCACCATCGGGGGAGACGCCGCCTCCAAGGGAGCCCGGGAGGTGATGACCGCCCTGGCCCAGCTTGGAAACTCCATTCCCGACTGGCGCTATGTGTGCAAGGTCTGGCCCCAGGGCCGGACGAAAGACCAGAACTCCCAGGACCTGCAGCTGGCCCGGGAACTGGGGATCGAGGACAAAATGATCTTTCAGACCAGCATCATCTCCCGGAATTTCGTCCCCTTCCTGATCAATGCCTGCGACATCTACGCGGCCCCCTCCAGGCTCGAAGGATTCGGTATGCCCCAGGTGGAGGCCTGTTCCTGCAGCAAGCCGGTGCTGAGCATCAACGCCATGGGCCCGAAGGACACGATGATCCACAACGAGACGGCCCTCCTTGTTTCGGTCTCCCAGGAGATTGTTCTGAAAGAGGTGATCCTGGGGCCCGAATCGGGGTATGAGGAAAATACAAGGATTCCCTTCGATCCCCCCCGGATTGTGGACTACCGGGCCAGCATCCCCGAAATCGCCGACAACCTTGTACGCCTGATGAACGACCCGGCCCTGAGGGAGAGACTGGGCAAAGCCGCCCGGAAGAGGATCATCGAGGAGTACGACTACAGGATCGTAGCGGACAAGTACCTGAGCCTCCTGCAGAATAAACTGGGGGTGAACTGATATGACAAAAGAACAGTCTGAACTGGTAGCGGATGCGGAAAGGGCCGCCATTGAAGTGCTGAAAAACAACGCCTTCGGCCCCTTTGAAGATCTTCCCCGTACGGCGGGCTGGGGGTACCCCGAGCCCTACACGAGAGACCTGATGATCGCCCTGCCGGGGTTCGCCCTGACGGGAGATCCCGTTCTCCTGGAGCAGATGCGGAAGGTCCTGATCGCCCTGGCCGGGAACAGATCGCCCCACGGCCAGATCCCCTCCCTGGCCCATGATAAGATGAACCGGGGCGCCAGCGACACGACCCCCCTCTTCCTCATCGGGCTGGCCATATTCCGGCTGGTTACGGGAGAGGCCGACTTTCTGAAATCCGCCGCCGAGGACGCCCTCAACTGGATGAGCTATCAGAGCCCCACCGACAAGGTCCTCATCGGACAGCTCCCCACCACAGACTGGAGGGACGAACAGTGGGTCAACGGCTACGGCCTCTTCGTGAACACCCTCGCCTGCACCTATCTGAAATTCTACGGCCTCCGGGACAGGGCCGACGCCCTGGCCGCCGCCTTCGCCCGTTTCGACATCACCGGGGACAAGAAGCACAGCCATGTCCACTCCCGGCTGATCCTCCCCCACAAACCCTACTACGCCTTCTGGGTGTTCAAGGTCTACAACAGCGAACGCTTCGATCTTCTGGGCAACAGTCTGGCCATCCTCTCCGGACTGGCCTCGGAAAGCCGGAGCCGGGAGATCATCGAGTGGATCGAAGAGGAGTGCGATCATCTGAAGGATCGGGGAGAACTGGCCGTCGATCTGGCCCCCAACTTTTTTCCCTACATGACGCCGGAAGACCCCGACTGGCTCGACCGGTACACGGGGTTCAACCTGCCCGGAGAGTACCATAACGGCGGCATCTGGCCCTTTATCTCAGGGTTCCACATTGCCGCGATCGTAACCGCCGGGATGACGGATCTGGCGGAGGACAAGCTCCTGGCCCTGACCCAGCTGGTCAGAAAGAAAACCGATCCCAATCTGGAATACGGCTTCAACGAATGGATCAAGGCCCAGGACGGAGCGCCCCGGGGACAGGACTGGCAGACCTGGTCCGCCGCCATGTACCTCTACGCCGCCCGCTGCGTCAGAGAGGAGCGGACTCCCTTCTTCGATACGATCCGATAAAAAATGCTCCCGTTTCCGGGAGCATCATGCTCAATTCATTTTACATCTATTTGATCAGGATGAACTCAACCCGTCTGTTCTTCCACCTGTTCTGCTCATCGCTGTGGGGAACTACGGGGTTGTATCCGCCCATACCCTTTGTCGTCATCCGTTCGGCCTTG
>QKAI01000503.1 GCA_003246505.1 Spirochaetaceae bacterium
TAAAGGACGGTTCCGCCGCCTCCCTCGAGGAAATATCCGACGTCGCCGGGGAGGTGGGGAAGCTGGATTCGGTGGCCCTGAAGCTGGCCTCCTTCAGCAATCAGAACAAGTACAACAACAACCTGCTCGAGAATGAGCTGGAAAAGCTCAAGACGGGCAGGAAAGTCAAGGACAACGGGGAGATTTTCTTCGGCATCGAATGGAATGACCTTATGTCCGTGGGGATCAAGGCGATGGACGACGAGCACAAGGAACTCTTCACCCGCATCAACAATCTTCTCTCCGCCCTCATCGAGAAGGATGCCGGCTTCGATATCGTGGAGCTGGTCGGTTTTATCAACGATTACATCGATTATCACTTCCGGGACGAGGAGAAGCTCCTGGCCTCCTACTCCTATCCCCATCTGGAGGAACACAAGAAGCTCCATAGGATCTACGAGGATGAATTCGACGCCATAGAACAGAAGCTTAAGGAGGAGGGCTTCGACGCCACCCTGCTTATCCGCATTCAGGAGAGCGTTATCAACTGGCTCCTGAACCATATCGCCAAGGTGGACACGAAGTACGGGGAATTTATCCTGGACGCGGGGGGAACCCCGGCCTAGGGATCGCTTCCGGCCCTAACGGGCCTCGGCCAGGGTGATGACGCAGGCATTGTCCTCGAAGAGGAGCACCCCCCACTCCGCGGTGAGGGAGTGGGCATTGCCCGCCTCATCGGTGAATTCCACCTCCGAACCGGGCTGCAGGGTGCCCACGAATCCCTCGTGCCGGGGCTCGAAGCCGATAACCCCGCCCGGTGTGGTGATGCGGCAAGACCGGGCCCGGCTTCTGAAGGGGATTCGGCTGTCCTCGACTATGGTCAGTTTGAAAGTTTCCATGCCTACAGTTTCCCCGCCTTTTTCCGGGCGTCCTCGATGGTCCCCACCATATAGAAGGCCTGTTCAGGCAGGTCGTCGTGCTTCCCTTCGATGATCTCCTCAAAGGAGCGGATCGTATCCTCCAGGGGTACGAAGACTCCCTTCATCCCGGTGAAATGCTCCGCCACGCTAAAGGGCTGGGAGAGGAATTTCTGGATTTTCCGGGCCCGTTCCACCGTCTTCCTGTCGTCCTCGGAGAGTTCGTCCATGCCCATGATGGCGATGATGTCCTGAAGGTTTTTATAAACCTGGAGGATCTCCTGAACCCTGCGGGCCACGGCGTAGTGACGCTCCCCCACGATGTCCGGGGAGAGCATGCGGGAGGAGGAGGCCAGGGGGTCCACGGCGGGGTAGATGCCGATCTCCACGATGGCCCGACTCAGGTTGGTGGTGGCGTCCAGGTGGGTGAAGGTGGTGGCCGGGGCCGGGTCGGTATAGTCGTCGGCGGGCACGTAGACCGCCTGGACCGAGGTGATGGACCCCTGTTTGGTGGAGGTGATCCGTTCCTGCAGCTCCCCCAGCTCCGTGGCCAGGGTGGGCTGGTAACCCACGGCGGAGGGAATCCGTCCCAGGAGGGCGGAGACCTCCGAGCCGGCCTGGACGAAGCGGTAGATGTTGTCTATGAAAAGGAGCACGTCCTTCTTCTCCTCCTCCCGGAAATACTCCGCCACGCTCAGGGCGGATAGGGCGACCCGAGCCCGGGCTCCCGGGGGTTCGTTCATCTGGCCGAAGATGAGGGAGGTCCGGTCGATAACCCCGGAATCTTTCATTTCGCCGAAGAGCTGGGTGCCCTCCCGGGTCCGCTCCCCCACGCCGCAGAACACCGAGTTGCCCCCGTGCACCTTGGCGATGTTGTTGATCAGTTCCATAATGAGGACGGTCTTGCCCACGCCGGCGCCGCCGAAGAGACCGATCTTGCCCCCCTTCATATAGGGAGCCAGCAGGTCCACCACCTTGATGCCCGTAACCAGGACCTCGTTGGAGGTGCTCAGATCCTCGAAGAGAGGGGCCGGACGGTGGATGGGGTAGGTCTTTTCGCTCTTGATGGGGCCCTGCTGGTCCACCGGATCGCCGGTGACGTTCATGATGCGCCCCAGGGTCTTTTCGCCCACGGGAACGGAGATCTGCTCTCCCCGGTCGGAAACATCCTGTCCCCGCTTAAGTCCGTCCGTGGAATCCATGGCTATGGCCCTGACCGTATTGTCCCCTATATGCTGAATCACTTCCAGGACAAGATTGTCCTCCCTGTCCGACAGGGTGGGATTGGAGGTCCGGAGGGAGGTGTAGATTTCGGGGATATCCTCCCGCCCGTAGCGCACGTCCACGACGGGGCCCAGAATCTGTACGATGGTTCCGATTCGTTTTTCCTTGTTCATATGCTATCCCTTTAATGCTTCTTTGCCGGACACGATCTCGATCAGCTCGTTGGTGATCGTGGCCTGACGGGCATGATTCTGCATGGTGACGTATTTGTTTATCAGGTCTTCCGAGTTATTGGTGGCGTTTTCCATGGCCGTAAGACGGGCAGACTGCTCGCTCAGGGAGGAGTGGATGAGAAAGCTGCGCAGCCGGTCCTTCAGGTAAATCCCTCCGAAGGTCGCCGCCAGGGCATCCCCTCCCGGCTCCGCGTCGGGGGCTAATCCCGTTGAGCCTCCCCTCCCTGCCCCCGGCAGGGGGAGAAGCCGTTCCAGGGTGGTATCCTGCTGCAGGGTGGAAACGAAATGGTTGCCCATGATCCATACTTCCTGTACCTCCCCGGAGGAGAACCGTTCGTAAATCTTCTCTCCCATCTTCGAAAGGACTTCCCGGGTCATGGCTTTTTCATGGCTCTCTTCCCTGCGGAAAATCTCCCAACCCGACCGTATCCCGTGGTTGATCGCCTTGATGCCGATGCAGGTGAATTCCACCTCCCGGCCTTCCTGCCAGTGCTCCTTCGCAAAGGCGTCCGCCCTCTTGAGCACGCTGCTGTTGTGGGTGCCGCAGAGCCCCTTGTCGGCGGAGAAGACGATCAGATGCACCCGGGTCCTGTCCTCATAGCCGGCGGTCACGGGATGGGAGCTGTCTCCCAGGGCGGAAACGACCCTGTCACGGATCCGGTCGGTTTCGCTCTGAAAGAGATTGACCGCATTCTGGCAGGCCAGAAATTTTCTGAGCTTGATGGAGGAGATCATATTCATAGCCCTGGTCACCTTCTGCATATTCTGCAGGGAGGTGATCTTCCGGCTCAAGTCTCTGACATTGCTCATACTTCGCCCATTATCCCCTTGATCAGTTCCCTTATTCCGTCCCCATCGGCCGCTTCCAGCCAGCCCTTTTCAAAGCGGGGATGCTGAACGATTTTCGCCAGAGCCGAGAGCACCACTATGTGAAAGTGCCGCTGATCCTGGCTGCCCGCCAGGAAGAACATGGAGTGCACCTCGTCCATCATCTCGTTGAACATGATGCCCCTCTTCGAACGGACCGCTATCATTTCAAAGACGCCCTCCCTGTCAACCACGATATGGGGTATGGCGAAGAAGGGACTCAGAGCGGTGGAGCTGGACTCCTCCCGGGCGATGAAGCGCTTGTACAGCTCCCCCTCGTCCAGACCGGTATCGCTGAACTTCCCGACCATGGCTTTGAAGAGCTCCTCCATGTAGGGACTTTCGTCGTAATCGACGAATTGGCAGGAGAGGATCATCCGCTCGAAGCGGTCCGACTCGGTTTCGTCCTTGCCGGTGATGATCTCTTCTATCTCGCTCTCCAGGGTGGGGGAGGAGAATTCCCGGGCGGTCAGCCGTTCCACGAGTTTGAGCATGTCCCGGTTGATGGAGGAGGAGCCCTGGCTCATGGCCAGGGAGATGTTCAGGTTGAATCCCGAATCCACGCCGGAGGCGGAGGCGTCGGGGCGGAACTTCCTCTCAAACCGGTCAAAGAGGGCGTCCGCCTCCTTTTCCATATCCCTGTCGAAGGCGGCCCGGGAACGGAGTTTACCCATGAACTCCGCCTCTTCCCCGTCCAGGTGGGCGAAAAGCTCCCTCTGATAGTTCAGGAGCTTCTCCGTGGGGTATTTGTCCAGGCGTCCCCGGGTCCCCGCTTTGAGAATCATGATCTGCTTGAACACGTCGATGGGGCTGTACTGGGGCTGTTTGAGTATCTCCGTGAGCCTCTCCCCCCGGCCCAGCTGATTCTTGGTGGCCTCGTCCAGATCGGAGGAGAACTGCATGAAGGCGGCCAGCTCGCGGAACTGGGCCAGATCGATCCGCAGGGAGCCCGCGGTCTGCTTCATCGCCTTGAGCTGGGCATCGCCCCCGACCCGGGAGACGGAAATCCCCACGTTGATGGCCGGCCGGAGGCCCGAGTTGAACAGGTTCGTCTCCAGGAAGATCTGCCCGTCGGTTATGGATATGATGTTCGTGGGAATATAGGCGGAGACGTCCCCCTCCTGGGTTTCCACGATGGGAAGGGCCGTCAGTGAGCCGCCCCCCATCTCCTCGCTCATTTTGGCCGCCCGTTCCAGCAGGCGGGAGTGGAGGTAGAAAATGTCCCCCGGGTAGGCTTCCCGCCCCGGGGACCGGCGCATGAGCAGGGAGAGCTCCCGGTAAGCCTGGGAGTGCTTGGTCAGGTCGTCGAAGACCACCAGGGCGTGGCGTCCGGAATCGCGGAAGTACTCCGCCATGGCCGTGGCCGCGTAGGGGGCCAGGTACTGGAGGGAGGCGGGGTCGGAGGCGGTGGCCGCCACGATGGTGGTGTACTGGAGGACCCCGTGCCTGCGCAGGGTCTCGATGAGCTGCACCACGGAGGAGCGCTTCTGGCCTATGGCCACGTAAAAGCAGTACACCCGGTCCTCGTCGGAGGAGTTCTTCTGGTTGATGATCGTATCGATGGCGATGGTGGTTTTTCCGGTCCGCCGGTCACCGATGATCAGTTCCCGCTGGCCCCGGCCGATGGGGATCATGGCGTCGATGGCCTTGAGGCCGGTCTGCATGGGCTCGTCCACATTCCGCCGGTCGATGATGCCCGGGCCCTTCACTTCCACCCGGTTCCACTGGGCCGCTTCCACCGGCCCCAGTCCGTCTATGGGGTTTCCCAGGGGATCCACCACCCGGCCCAGGAGGGATTCCCCCACGGGAACCTGGGCTACCTTTCTGGTGCGTCTTACCCGGTTCCCCTCCCTGACCTGGGCGTAGTCGGAGAACAGGATGACCCCCACCGTCTCCTCCTCCAGGTTCATGACCATGCCGTTCACCACGGCCCCCGATTCCAGGTCTATCTCTACCAGCTCCCCCATGAGGATGCTGTCCAGGCCCCAGACCTGGGCTATTCCGTCGCCGGCCTGGAGGACTCTTCCGGTTTCCACTTCCGTCGTTTCGGGGGCGAATCCGGAGATTCGGCTTTTCAGGACCTCCAGAATCTCCGACGGTTTAATTTCTTCTCTCATATCGTTTTCCTCTTTAGGGTGCCCTTAAGATGGTTCACTCTTCCCCGGAGGGACATATCCAGGAACCGGTTGTTCCACTGGAAGGTCATTCCCCCCAGCAGTTCCGGACGGATCCGCCATTCAGGGCGTATGCCGCCGCCGATGCGTTTTTCCAGACGGCCGACAATGCGGTCCCGGTCCTCTTCGTTCTGTTCCGCCGCCGATTCGATGATCACCGTGGTGATGCCTGCGTTCCGGTCCATCTCTTCCCTCAGGGCGTCGGCCAGGTAAGGCAGGGCTTCCAGGCGGCCGTTCTGGAAAAGGGTCTCCACGGTCTTCGCCGTATACTCGCCCAGATAGGGAAGGAAAGCCGTATCGATGAGGATGCGGTTTTTCTCCCGGGAGTCGGAAGGGTTCAGGCAGTAGCGGCGGATCTCCGACGCCTCGGTAAAGAGCCGGTTCAGAACGGCCGCATCCTCTTTCAGATCCCCGAGGCGGTTGTTGTCCCGGGATACTTCAAAGAGAGCCCGGGCATAGCGTTTGACCACGAAGAGACCTTTCATAATTCCCTGACCATCTCCCGGGTGAGCTCACGTTCCCGATCCCCGGTAAAGGAGAACCGGACAACCCTTTCCGATGCCTCGCAGACGAAGTCGGCCAGATCGTCCTGTAGCTGCTCAAGCATGGCCTGCCGCTCCCGATCCGCCTGCTCCCGGGCCTGCGCCAGGATTTTCTGCGCTTCACCGCGGGCCTCATCGGTCAGGGTCTTCCTGAGCTCCTCCGCCCTCTTTCGCGTTTCCAGAAGCAGATTGTCCGCTTCCGTACCGGCCTTCTTCAGAATCTCGGACCGCTCCCCCTCGATCTCCCGCAGACGGGCTTCGACTTCCGCCGTTTTGTCGACCGATGAGCGGATGTAGTCCTCCCTTTCCTGGAGATTCTTCAGAATCATGGGCACCACATATCTGGCGAGAATGAAAAAGAGAATGGCAAAGCTTATCCAGGTCCAGATCGCCAGACCCGGTTCGAGTTTGAATAAGTCCATGGTGGCCTATTGGAAAATAACCAGAAGGGCGAGAATGGCTCCGAAGAAAGCCAGTCCTTCCACAAGGGCCGCCACGAGAATCATGTTGGTCCGGATGTCCTTTTTCTCCGCGGGCTGCCGGGCGATGGCTTCCAGGGCTCTTCCCCCGACCATACCTATGCCGATGCCGCCTCCGGCGATACCCAGTCCGGCTCCCAGAACTGCCAGGGCCTTTGCCAATAATGTCATATCCATAATTTT
>QKAI01000212.1 GCA_003246505.1 Spirochaetaceae bacterium
GACCCGGCGGCAGGGTCAGTTTGATTTCCGGTCCCTCCGGGGCGATATGCTCCCAGTGGGGATCCCCCTCCCAGGAGAGATAGTTGGCCGAGCCGTCCAGGCGCACCGCCCCTTTCCACCCCGGTTCCCCCTCCCGGTCTCCCAGTTTTATCACCAGGACCGCCGGTTCGGGATAGAGACTCAGATTCAGGAGGAGCTCCTTCTGGGAGGGCTCGGCCCGGACTTCCTGCACCAGGGGCTTGTAACCGGGGGCGGTCACTTCCACCAGAGCGGACCGGCCGGGGAGCAGGGGCAGGGGTTCGGCCAAGGGAACCGGCTCGCCTCCGGCCAGGAAATTCAATCGCACCCCGGACAGGGGCTCCCCGGTCAGGGCATCGAAGGCGATCGTCTCTATGCGGAGAGGGGTCAGGGGAAAGTCCAGGGATTCCAGGGACACGATCCGGTCCGGCCCGTTCAGGTAGAAGCTGTGCCACTCCTCCCGGTCGGGCAGGGTGACCCGCAGGCGGTAGGCCCCCCTGGAGAGATAGACCGGACGGGTGACCAGCTTCCCCTCCCCCTTCCGGTCGAAGAGGAAATACCGCCGCTCCTGTCGGATCTTCCCCTCCCTTTCCCCGTAGAGGCGCAGTTTCGCCTCCCTCCGGTACCAGAGGGCGGTTCCCCCGGAGTAGGGGATTTCCACGGAAAGCCGGGCATACCTGTCCTTCCCCAGAATATTGTAATAGGCAAAGCGCCCTCCCGTCAGAAGCACCGCGGCGAGAAGAACCATAGCCAGAAGGGGGAGGAAGCCCTTCTTCACCGGTTCCGCTTCCCTCCTCTTCTCTCCCAGCCCCCCCATGAGGATCAGGGGGAAGAGAAGCAGCCGCAGGATGTTCAAATAGGATCGGGCTCCGGAATAGCGGAAGAACCGGTTCTTCCGGGCCCCCTTCTTAAGGAGTCGTCCCGCCAGGGAGAAGCGCACATCCGGAGCGAGGGCGCCTCTCCGGGGCCAGGGCTTCCCCGTCCAGGCTTCGTACCAGGTGAGGGAGAGGGCATAGAGATCGGCCCGTCCGTCCACGGAGGAGGGGTCCAGTGCCTGTTCGGGGGCCATGAAATCGGGGGTGCCCAGGGCGACCCCCTCCCGGGTCAAAGACTGGCCCCCCTCCAGACGGGAGGCGATGCCGAAATCTCCCAGCTTCACCGTCCCGCCGGAGGTGAGGAAGATGTTGGAGGGTTTGATGTCCCGGTGGACCACCCCCTGCCGGTGAATGTAGCGCAGGGCCTTGAGGCACTGGAGGATGACGGGCAGGGATCCCCGCTTCCCCAGGCCGCCCTTCTCCCGGACGAACTCCTCCAGGTTGGGCCCGTCCACGAACTCCTGCACGGTGATCCAGCTGCTCCCCTCTTTGAATATATCGTAGACTTTGACGATATGCTCGTGGTTGAAGCCCATCATCAGATCCGCTTCCCTCTGAAACCGTTCCTTAACGGGACCGGTCCCCTTGAGGGTCAGCTTTTTCAGAACCACCGTTTTCTTGAGTCCCGGGTGGACCGCTTTGTAGACCTGACTTGTCCCGCCCCTTCCCAGGGCTTCCAGCACCGTATAGGGGCCGATTGTCTGGGGTAGTTTCGCCATGGATCAGCGGGGCTTGAGGAATATATCCAGTTCCTTCTCCCCTTCCAGACGGAAGAGGGCCTCCCGGAGCTCCCGCATATCCGCCGCGGGGGGCACCACGATGGTTCCCCTCATATGGAACATGGGCGTTCCTGTCCAGGGGGCGGGGGTGACTTCGGTGACGAAATCCTCTATGTTCACGTCGAATTTCTTCAGCACCGAGGTAAGCTGATGCACCAGGCCCCGTGAGTCGGGGGAGACCGTCTCCAGCAGGTAGGACTGCCCCTTCTGGTGCACGGGCGGCCGGGTGTCGCGCAGGCGGACGGAAAGCTTAAGATCCGTTTCCAGTTCATCGGCGATACCCTTGAGGGCGTCGAGCTGATCCCTTTCCCCGGCCAGAAGCATGATGATGGAAAACTCATCCCCCAGCAGAGCCATCCGGCTGTCCTCGATGTTGCAGTTGCACCGGCCTATCCGCTCGGTCAGCTCCTCTACCAGGCCGATCCGGTCTTCTCCCATGGCGGAAAGTACGATATATTCCATTTGTCCATCCTTTTGCCCCTATTGTACCTTGTATCTAGCCTTTTTTCCACCTATATTATCGAAATGAACAGCTTGGTATACAGCGCAAACGTCATCATCCCCGTGTTCCTTCTGATCCTGGTGGGCATGTTTTCCCACCGGAAGGGACTGATCAACGACGCCTTCATCACCACCTCCAACCGGGTGGTCTTCACCCTGGCCCTGCCCGCTTCCCTCTTCTCCATGGTATACAGGACGGATTTCGTCTCCCTCTTCAATCCCACCCTCTACCTGGTCACCTTCCTGGGAACCATGGGGGGGTTCTTCGCCGCCTGGGCCGCGAACGGCCTGTTCTGCCGCAGGGACGAGCAGCGGGGGGCCTTCGTCCAGGCTTCCATGAGGGGAAACCTGGCCATCCTGGGCATGGCGATCATAGAAAGGGCCCTCTCCCCGGACGCCGCCGCCCTGGCCGCGGGACTGCTCGCCTTTCTCATCCCCCTCTACAACGTGCTGGCCGTCATAGCCCTGACCGGGTGGAACCAGTCCGGGGACCGGCGGGAGCGGCTTAAGAAACAGTTCCGGAACATCGTCCTCAATCCCCTCATCATCGCCATCGTCCTGGGCATCCTCTTCTCCCTCTTCAAACTGCGCCTGCCCGCCCTCATAGAAACCAGCCTGACCTATCTCTCCCGCATGACCCTGCCCCTGGCCCTGCTGGGCATCGGGGGGACCCTGAAAATCAGCGGCCTCCGCTCCCGCTGGGTCCCCACGGCGGCGGCCACCTTCATAAAGCTGATCCTGGTGCCCCTCCTGACCCTGGGGGCGGCGATACCCCTGGGCGTGACTGGGGAGACCCTGGCCATGATCTTCATCCTGGCGGGGAGTTCCGTGGCCATCTCCTCCTTCGCCATGGCGGGGGCCCTGAACAGCGATACGGAACTGACCGCGGACATCATCACCATGACCACCCTCCTCTCCCTGCTGACCATAGGGGGGGGACTGGCGATCATGAAAAACATGGGGATGCTGGGCTAGGAGCCGGAATTCAGCCTCAAAAGGGCCAGAAGCACTTCGGGCAGTTCGAACCGGGAGGGATAGGCCAGGTAGGTAGTCTCCCACCGGGGGGAGAATTTCGCCTTGAACTCATGGAGCCCCTTGAAATCGTAAAACCTGCGCTGCCTTTCGTAGATATGGCGGAAGAGCCGGGCGGTCAGCCCGTCGTCATCCTTGCCGGCGGACACCATGGCCAGGGGGGAGTACCCCAGGTCAAAGGAGGCGTATCCCTCCTCCCGGGCGGTCTCGATCTCCTTCACGAAGAGGAATTCGATCGCCCCCGCCGGGGCTTCGGGGTGACGGCGCATCAGGTCGATGGTCCGGATTGAGGCCTTTTCCAGGTCAAAGCTGTTCAGATAGGCCAGGAGACGGCTGTCCGCGGAGAAAAGCAGGCGGGTCCTCGTCCCGGCCAGGTACTCCCGGGTGGCGCTTCCCATGCCGAAGGATTTCTCCTTGCCCCCGTGAATCCCCATCCACGCTCCGTTCAGTTCCCGCACCCCCTCCCAGTCGTTGGCGGAGTAATCCCGTATCACCCACCCCTCCCGGGTTCCCCGGTTGACCGAAGTGCGCAGGTTCTGCTTCTCCTTGCCGGCCAGGGAAAACCCAGCCGTATCCACCAGGGCCTCCACGCCGCAGGGCACTTTCACGTATCCCTCCTCCATGAGCATGTCCAGAAACTCCCCCTCCACCTGGAAGGCGGCGGGAATCCAGTCGTACTCCCGGCAGAGGGAGAGCCACTCCCGACCCAGGGCGGCGGGGGAGAACCCGGAGCAGACCGGATTCCCCACGGCCATGGCCACCCGTCGGGAGAGGGCGTAGTTCAGGAATCCCTCCCGGTCCCCCCCGGACCGCCCGTAGTGGAGGTAGTCGGAGGTGGCGGTGATGAGGGAGACCGCCTGGGAGCCGAAGCGGGCGGCCAGCTCCCTGTAGCGGCCGGCCCGGGGATCCTGGACATTCCGGAGGATCACCGGGGAAAAGGCGAAGAGCGCCGCCGAAAGGAGGGAGAGAAAATTGAAGAGGAGCAGGGTATCCGTGAAGAGACGGGCCCTTTTGGTCAGGGGGTCGAAGGCGGTAATATCAAAGAGGAGGGCCCTGAAGGAGATGCCCCAGAGGGAGAAATCCCCCGGGATCAGTCCCAGCTCCCCCGCCAGATAGTGGGTCCCCGCCAGGGTGTAGAGGGTGACGAAGGCGACCGTGGCGACGAGTATCATCCCTCCCCGGCGCATTCTCAGGGGATCGCTTTTCACGGTGCAGTGGCGGAAGAGGGGCAGCAGGGCCCCGAAAAGGATGAGGCAGAGGGCCGACTCTTCGATATCCGCCCCCTTGCCGATATGCCCGATTCCGGACAGGGCCAGAAGGCTCACGCCCAGGAACCAGGCCACCCGTTTGCGGCGGAAGAGGGCCGGAGCCGTCACCAGGGCCAGGAGCCCCGTGAAGAGGACCAGAATCCGGGATCCCATAATGAGCTGGTAGGAGAGGGCGTCCTCGATAAGCTCGAACCGGATCCGGCTGAAACTGAAGAGGGAGGAGAGAAGATTCATGACCCCGGTGAAAAAGAGAAAGACCGCTATGGTCCGTATCCACAGGGTTTCCCCGGCGATCCTCCTCTCCCCGGGCAGGAGTAGGTAGTCCCGGATCCTCCTCAGAGCCAGATTCAGTCTCAGGGATCGATCGGATAGTTTCATTGGGGAAAGAACAGTCTCCTGATATGGCGCTCGTAGAGATTCTCCTCCACGTTCCGCCCCGATGCTTCCTTTACCCTTTCGAGGAGGGGATAGAAGCGTTTTCCCCTCTCCGCGGCCAGTTTGTAGCTTATGTGCATCAGCTGCCTCAGCCGGGGGTCGTAGTCGGGGCAGGACCGGTCGTGCCGCAGGGCCCGGGCGAAGCGCTCCCCCTCCCAGCGGTCCACCTCATCGGGCCGGGGGAGCCGGGCGAGGTCGAGGGAGACGTCTCTGTAGAGGCTCACCAGTTCGTCGTACCGGCCCAGGGCCTCCCGGTAGATCTCCCGGATCAGCCCATACCCTTCCCCCCCCGATTCGCACAGGGCGATGGCTTCCTCCAGCCAGGTGGTGCCCGAGGTCTTTACGTGCAGCCCGGCGTCGAATTTCCGGATGGCCCGGTTCATGGCGCCGTAAACGGCGAATTTATCGCTCCCCGAATGAATGCTCAGCTTAAGGTTGTCCGCCAGGGAGAATTCCCTTACCGCAAAGGATATGACCGCCAGATCCGCTTCGAATTCCCGGGCGAAGGCCTCCGCGTCCCCCTCGTACTCCACCCCCTTGGGGAAGTGCCCGGTGAACCGGGGGGCTATGGTCTGGGCGGGTATCTCCTCCCGGGCCAGGGCGGCGAGAATGACGAAGAGATCCGCCGGCATCTGGGGCCTGTCCGTTTCGTCCAGGGAGATTTCGGTGATAAAGCTGTCCGCCCCCTTCTCCCTTTCGATAATCCGGTAGATGGCGGCGGCCTCCTTTATGGCGGGATAGTATCGTTTCGCCGATTCGTGAATCCCCTCATAGGTGAGCGTCAGGGGGGATTCCAGCCCCTCCAGGAACAGGTCCCCCGCGTAGGCCCCCAGGGAGAGGGCGAAGGCTTCGATCTCCTCCTCGCAAATCCCCACCAGGTCCGATTCAATAAACTCCGCCACGTCGATGGTGAAAAAATCGCAGTGGATCAGAAACTTGCCCAGGTTCCCCCGGTTGATATGGTCCGCGTCCACATGATAGTCGTGGTTCCAGTCCAAAGCCTGGACCGCCTCGTCCGCTTCCAGGCGGGTATGGATGGGCAGGGTCCCGATGATGGCATGCTCCCGGTTGGATTTGTTCCACACCGGAGTAATGAGAACCCCCTCTTCTTCCGCCCGCTTCAGGGCTTTCAGCTGGGCTTCCCCGGCATGGGAGAAACGGTCCCCCACCCCCAGGGAATACTTGCTTAATCTCATCCGGACCTCTTAAAAAAACATCCCGCCCCCGTCGGACCGGGCGGGGGGTTATATTATACCATGGAATCGCCCGGCCGGGGAAATTCCTACAGCCCTATCTGATCCAGAAAACTCTCCCGGTTGCAGTAGTTGCTCTGCCCCACCAGCCTGCCCCCGTTGTAGTAGCGCACATAGGGCACGTTGTAATTCCCGTAGACGGTCTCCTTGAAGTGCATGAAGCTGTGGTAGCTGTCCATTTTCTCGTATTCCGCCCAGTAGATGTGCAGATCCTCATCCATTTTATGCAGCCAGTGGCGCATCATCATCCACTGGGGGCACCAGCTCTGGGTCAGGACCAGGGCCACCCTCTCGTGGCTGTTCAGAATCCTATCGGAAAAATCGCCGAGCCGGATCGCTTCCTGCAGATCCCCATCGGTTAAAGCTATCATGAATCTCCCTCCTGAGACTGTTCGTATTGCAGTTTATAGAGATTA
>QKAI01000428.1 GCA_003246505.1 Spirochaetaceae bacterium
CCATATCTCCCGGCGCCTTCTGGCGGTTCACCTGGACCAGAATACCGATCTGGCCAGCCGCAAATTGCCCGTGATCGAAAAGACCGTCCGGTTTATTCTCTCCTGTCTTCCCGGCGGCTCCCGGGATATTCTGGATCTGGGATGCGGCCCGGGACTCTACACGGAACGGTTCGCCCGGGAGGGCCACCGGGTCACGGGGGTGGATTATTCCGGGTACTCCCTTGACTATGCCCGGGAATCGGCCCGGGAGAAGGGACTTCCCCTAACCTATGTCCGCCAGAACTATCTGGAACTGGATCTGGCCCCGGAGAGCTTTGACCTGGTCACCATGATCTACGAGGATTTCGCGGTTCTCTCCCCCGGGGAGAGAGGGCTCCTCCTCGGGAAGATCGCCGGGGTTCTGCGGAGGAACGGCCTGTTTCTCTTCGACTATCCCAACGACAGACGGTTTTCCGAAAGAACCGTTCCCCCCGACTGGGAGTGCGTCCCCTCCGGATTCTGGCGCGACCGACCCTACCTCAGCCTTTCCCGATCCCTTCGCTACGAGGAGGAGAAGGTCATCCTCATGGAGCATCTGGTTTACGATGGGCGGGGGGGATGGGAAACCTACCGCTTCTGGAATACCTATTTCTCCCGGGAAAGGATAACCGGGGAACTGGAGGAGGCCCGGTTCCGGCCCCTCTCCTTTCATGAGGACATCCTCCCCGGGGATAGCGTCTGGAACGGGAGCAACGTCACCTTCGCCCTCTGCCGGAAAGAGTAGGACCACCCGCTTGCTCCTGCGTCCCTCCTTCCTTATAATGGAGAAGGGGAGGAGGGACTTTTCCCCGTCACAAGGAGAATCCATGTTAAGGATAGGCGATTACAACAATTTCCTCGTCACGCGGGGAACCAACCGGGGCTGGCATATCGAAGCGCAGGGGGAGGAGCTCTTCATTCCCAAGAAGGAGCTGCCCCCCACCACGTTAGAGGGGCACCGGGTCAAACTCTTCGTCTTTAACAAGGGAAAGGGGGAGATCCGGGCCACCTCGGCCATCCCCTACGCCCTGGTGGACCAGTTCGCCTACCTCAAAGTCAAGGATGTGACCAAATTCGGGCTTTTCATGGATTGGGGCATCGACAAGGATCTCTTCGTACCCAGCCGCTTCGTCAAGGAAGAGGCGGTGGCGGGGAAATCCTATATCGTCCGCCTGTTCCTTGACGAAAAGGAGAGGAGCGTCATCGGCAGCTGCCTGTGGGAGAGTTTTCTTCTGGAGAAGCCGGGGAAGGAGCTCAAGGTCAATCAGCAGGCCCGCCTCCTCGTCTGCGGCATCAAGGACATCGGCTTCCGGGTCATCATCAACGACAAGTACCGGGGCCTCCTCTACCGGGACGAGAAGGCGGATACCATCCGCTACGGGGAGAAGAGGCAGGGCTATATCAGAAAGCTCCGTTCCGACGGACTGATAGACGTCTCTCTCACCCGGGAGTGACCGGCCCTCCGGTTTTTCTGAAAATGGCGAGATAGGCCAGATACAGGACCAGGGCAGTTCCGGCCAGTCCCCTGAAGGCCGTATCGAGGGAGTACCGGGAACCGATGAAGCCTATGAGGGGAAAGAGAAGAATCATGTAGAGGCTGAAGGCCATGCTCTGGAAGGAGAGGATGGTGGCCCGCCTCTCCGAGGGTATCATCCGGTTGAGGTAATCCTGTATGGCCACGTAGAGAAGGCCCTCGATGATTCCGGTCAGACAGTAGAATGCCGGTTTCCAGGGTGTGAAGGCGACCCCCGCCAGGCACAGCACCAGAAAAAGGGGGAAGAGGATCAGAACCCGGGACGTGCCGATCCTCCGTTCCGCCGCCTCCGCCCGGAGCCCCGAAAGGCCGCTCAGCAGGGAGGCTCCTGCCAGGATGAGCCCAATGGTGAACTCGTTCATCCCCATGCCCTTCCAATAGGTCTGGAGATAGAAGTAGAGGCTGGTGATAAAGGTCATGATCAGCTCGGTAAACAGGATCAGGAAGGCTATGGCCGGAACCCGGCGGACATGGCGGAAGCTCTCCCTCGTCTGTTCCGCCAGGGCTCCGAATCCCCCCAGCGAGCGCAGCCGGTCCCTCTCTTCCCGGGCCAGGCGTGGCTCCTCGAAGAAGGGCACCACCAGGAGGGAGAGAAGGGCCAGGGCGAAGGCGGGGAAGAAGACCCACCGGTAACCCAGGCGGTGGGCGCACCATCCGCCGGCGAGAAAGCTGACGATCGCCCCCCCCTCGAAGAGGAAATTATTGATCCCGGCTATTTTCCTGAACCGGTTCTCCCGGCCCAGTTCCTTGAGGCTGTCGTAGAGGAGGGCCTCTCCGGCGCCGCTTTCCAGGTTGTAGCCCAGGGCGCAAAACACAAAGCCCGCCGCCTGGACGGGAAAGCTCTTCCCGTAATAAAGAATGACCAGGCTCCCCAGAAAGAAGGCCCTTCCCCAGAAACGGCTGGACCGGCGACCCCTCAGGTCGGCCACCAGTCCCGTGGGGATCTCCATGAGGAATCCGGTCAGATGGAAGAGGCCTTCAAGAATGCCCAGTTGCCACAGGGTATAGCCCCGGAGAGTGAGCCAGATCATCCAGAGGCCCTGGGTGAGATTGACGTAGGAGAGGGTCAGAAAAAGATAGTTACGGGGTATGTTCCTTCCCAGGGCCCGCTCGTGTTTTCTTCCGTCCTCCACTAGCCTATGCTCCGGGCATCCTTTTTTTCCGACTGATTGACCATGAAGAAGAGGTTTTCTATCTCCAGTCCGATATTCACGTTGTGGATGCGGCATTCCTCCCGGCTCTTCAGCTGGAGGGGGGCGAAATTGAGTATTCCCTTGATGCCGCAGTTGATCATCATCTCCGCGGTCTGCATGGCCGAGGAGACCGGTACGGCGATGATGCCCACGTCTATGTGATGCTCCAGGACGTAGGGCTTGAGGATTTCCAGGGGATAGAGGGGGATGTTGTTCAGCTCCGCCTGGGAGGGGTTGATGTCAAAGCCGGCGGCGATGCGGAATCCCTCCCGGATATAGTCGTGGTTGAGGAGGGCCTTGCCCAGATTGCCGCATCCCACGATCACGATCTCCTGGAGCCCCGAGTCGCCAAGGAGATGGTTGAGCTTCTCCAGGACCCGGTTGATGCTGTACCCCCCCCGGCGGTTCCCCTCTATCTTGAAGTGTGAGAAATCCTTTCTCACCAGGGCGGCGGAAATTTCCAGGGCGTCCCCCAGGTTGTTGGAGTAGACCCGGTCCAGACCCAGGGATTTGAACTGGAGCAGCACCCTCTTGTATTTCATGAGACGGAGCATCAGATCCTTTTGTTCCATATCGTTCCCTTTTGCATGATATTGTTATCTACGGTACAATAAATATAGAAAAATGGCAATATACTATCCTTAGTCATCCCTAAATTAAATAGCTTCTTTTGGCTCATATGTAATTTATGCTGCTTTAATGTGATATATGTCACAACAATAAGGGGGTCTGTTACAAAAGATGAAAATATTCCCCATTCTTGCTTGCCCAACCGTTGAAAGCAACATAAAATATCTAGGACTTATGGGAAGTAAGTTACTAAATCAGTTTATAATACAATTGGAGGTCCTATGGCAGTAGCTGAAGCGGAAGAGCTGAAGATGTCTGACGAACTGTTGGCTTTTATCAATGAATGGAAAGTCAAACCGGGTAACCTGATCATGATTCTTCATCGAGTGCAGGAAGAGTTTGGTTATATACCCCGGCACATTTCCATTGAGCTGAGCAAAATCCTGGAAGTACCCCTGGCAAAGATTTACGGAGTTATTACCTTTTACCACTTTTTCAAGCTGGTGAAGCCCGGTAAGCATAAGCTCCAGGTCTGCATGGGTACGGCCTGCTACCTGAGGGGGGGAGACGATCTCATCACCGAACTGGAAACCATGCTCGGGGTCGGGGTCAACGAAACGACCGAAGACGGTCTTTTCTCCCTGGAAGCGGTTCGCTGCGTAGGCTGTTGCGGTCTCGCACCGGTCGTCGTCTGCGGCGCCGATGTCTACGGCAAGCTGACCACCGACCAATTGGCTACCATAGTGGCGAAATACAGGAACGCCGAGTAATGCACTTCGCCGTCTGCGACTATATCCTGGATATGGTTCAGAACTCCCTTGAGGCCGGCGCGGACCGTATCGAAATGGTACTTTCCGAGCGGTACAACGGATTGACCCTGAATCTTAAGGACAACGGTTGCGGAATGACGGAGGAGGAGCTGAAAAGGGCCAGGGATCCCTTCTATACGGACGGTATCAAGCATGCCTCCCGCAGAGTGGGGCTGGGCATACCCTTTCTGATTCAGCTGGCCGAAACGGCGCAGGGACGTTTTGAGATTTCATCGACCAAGGGTGTGGGAACGGAGATTTCCGCCTTTTTCAACACCACCCATATCGATACGCCCCCCCTGGGCAATCTCGTCACCCTGTTCTACCAGGCCATGACCTTCGACGGTTCCTACGAACTGATCATCGGTCGGAATTTCCCCTCCGGCGGCAAAGAGAGTTACGAGCTGGTGAGAAGCCAGCTGATTGAGATCCTGGGCGATCTGAACCGGGCCGGCAGTATGGGACTGCTCCGGGACTTCATCGCATCCCAGGAAGCGAACTAAACAACAACAAGGAGAACGGTAATGGCTAAAATGACCCTTGAGGAACTCCGAAAACTGCGCGCCGGGGAGAAACAGGCCCTGAGCAACAGAGATATTTCGGGCAAGGAAGTTCAGATTATTATAGGCATGGGAACCTGCGGGATCGCCGCGGGCGCCAAGGACACCATGGACAGCTTTGTCAATACGATCAATGCGAACGGGCTTCAGAACGTCACCATCCGGCAGACCGGCTGCATGGGACTCTGCTACGCCGAGCCCACGGTGGAAATCAAAATGGCCGGCATGGCCGACACGATCTACGGCAACGTCAACGCCGCCGTGGCCAAGGAGATCGTGGAAAATCACATCATGCATAAAAGACTGGTGGACAAACACGTATTCGACAAGCCCGCCGCCGATATCACACAGTAGGAGACAGGATTATGGCTATTAAAAGTTACGTAATGGTCTGCGGCGGAACGGGTTGCGAGTCCTCCAAGGCTGACGATATTTACAAGAACCTCCACAGGGAGGCGGAACTGCAGGGCGTGGAGAACGAAGTGCAGATCGTCAAGACCGGCTGCTTCGGCTTCTGCGAGCAGGGCCCGATCGTGAAGGTCCTGCCCAGCGACCACTTCTATGTCCAGGTCGTGCCGGAAGACGCCAGGGAGATCATCGCCGAGGACATCCTCAAGGGAAGAGCCGTTACCCGCCTTCTCTATAAAGAGGACAAGATGACCGAGATCAGGAAGACCGACGGGGAGGAGATCAAATTCTACCAGAAGCAGCTCCGCATCGTCCTGAGAAACTGCGGTCTCATCAATCCCGAAAACATTAACGAATACATCGCCCGCGACGGTTACCAGGCCCTGGAAAAGGCCCTCTTTGACATGAGCGGCGAGGATATCATCGAAGAGCTCAAGAAGTCCGGCCTTCGCGGCCGCGGCGGCGCCGGGTTCCCCACCTGGATGAAGTGGAACTTCTCCAAGCAGGTCGACACGGACGTGAAGTACATCGCCTGTAACGCCGACGAAGGCGACCCGGGGGCCTACATGGACCGCTCCGTTCTGGAAGGGGATCCCCATTCCGTCCTGGAAGCCATGACCATCGCCGGTAAGTGCATCGGCGCCAATCTGGGTATCATCTACATCAGAGCCGAGTACCCCCTGGCCATCAACCGCCTCAAGACCGCCATGGGTCAGGCCCGCGATCTGGGACTCCTGGGCAAGGACATCCTCGGTTCCGGTTTCGACTTCGACATAGAGCTCCGCCTCGGCGCGGGCGCCTTCGTCTGCGGCGAGGAGACCGCTCTCCTCCAGTCTGTGGAAGGAAACCGGGGCATGCCCACACCCAAGCCTCCCTTTCCCGCCGTGGAAGGTCTCTGGGCCAAGCCCACGGTTATCAACAACGTGGAAACCTATGCCAACATCCCCGTCATCATCAATAAGGGAGGCGACTGGTTCGCCCAGTTCGGTACGGAAAAATCAAAGGGGACCAAGGTTTTCGCCCTGACCGGTAAGGTTCAGAACTCCGGTCTGGTGGAAGTTCCCATGGGATCCACCCTGCGGGACATCATCTTTGATATCGGCGGGGGCATCCGGAACGGCAAGAAGTTCAAGGCCGTTCAGACCGGGGGACCCTCCGGCGGCGTCATCACCGAGGACAAGCTGGACATGCCCCTGGACTTCGACAGCCTCCTCTCCATCGGCTCCATGATGGGTTCCGGCGGTATGATCGTCATGGACGAGGACGACTGTATCGTGGACGTGGCCCGGTTCTACATGGATTTCTGCGTGGAAGAGTCCTGCGGCAAGTGCTCCCCCTGCCGGATAGGTACCAGAAAACTCCTGGACTACCTGGAAAAGATCACCCAGGGCCGGGGGAGATGGAAGATCTGGAGCATATGGAGAGAATCGGACACCACATGCACAAGGCCGCCCTCTG
>QKAI01000307.1 GCA_003246505.1 Spirochaetaceae bacterium
AGTCCCCGGTGAAAACCTGGAACAGGTTGGGCGACAGGATATGCCCAACCACCTGGGCGAAACCGGGATTGGCGTAATCCAGATCCTCCTGAATTGTTATGGGTATCCGGTCCGAGGGGAGCAGGAGCGCCACGGACATGCCCACCGCCAGCATCACCGCCGTAGCGATAACCGTGGAGAGGAGGAGGCGTGCCATGAAGGGACCGAACCGCTTGAGCCTTTTGAGCTGGGTAACCGCGACGGGAAGGGAGAAAAAGACCAGGGGAAACAGTACGTAGCGACCCAGATTGACAGCCATGTCCCCGAGGAAGAGGAGGATCTCATCCAGCCTCTCCAGGGCGGGCAGAAAGATTCCCAGGGCGGCTCCCAGGGCGATACTCAGAAAATATTTCATCCACAACTTCATCGTTTACCTCTTCCGGTTCAATTATCGGGGTTCTGCGCGTTTCTCAATGGACAGGGTACTGAAGGGGGATTTTTTTTCCGTAATCCGCAACCACTTCCCACGGGCCTTCTCCGGCAGATTCTCCGTCAGGTCCAGAATGGATTCGGCGCAGCTCTCCACGTTGGTGGTGCGGGAGAGGAATCCCGCCAGGGTCACCCCATCGGGTTTCTCCGTCATGAGGGCGTCGGACATCTCCCGGAAAAAGCCGGAGATGCCCCTGTTCAGGCTGCTGTCCCCGTCCCCCCTGACCTGGCGGATAAAAAATAGGGCCCCCCCCTCCCCGCCTTTCAGAGTGTCGAGAAGGAGATGAGTCAGATAGAGATAACCCTTGATCTCCCTGTCCACCATCCTGTCCAGATCGGCCAGGGAGAGATCGGCGAAGGGATCCGTCTCCTTGGGAAGGCCGTCCAGTATGTAAGCCCGGTCAGGGGCTCCCCAGCGGCGGAGCGTTTCCTGAAGTACGGTCCGGGCCGAAAAAAGGGAGGGTTTGTTCCAGGGGATGACGAGGAGGTTCTTCCGGGAGGATTCCCCCGACACTCCCTCCTTGGTGCTGTTGACAGGAGCCACGACCCGGTTCCCCCGGTCGAGCTCTTTCTCCACCAGTTTTCTTCCCAGCAGAGTCTCACTTCCCGCAATCAGCACCACTTTACCCATGGCGCTATCATAGCATAGGGTCGGAGAAATATACAGCCCCGAAAAATAGGGAATGTCAGGAAAGGGAGGCGCACCGGCGGCAGGTGCCCCAGGCGTAAATATGGACGCTTTCCCCCAGAAACCCGTCGGGAAGGTCAAGGGGAAGGGTTTCGGGCAGGGGAAAATCGAATACCCCGCCGCACCGGCGGCATTTGCAGTGCCCGTGATCGCTGGTGTCCCCGTCAAAGCGGATTTCATCCCCCTCGATGGTCAGGGAGAGGGCCAGGCCCGCGGAGGACAGGAGCCTGAGCGTATTGTAGAGGGTGGTGCGGGAAAGGGAGGGCATCCGATCGTGAAGGGAGGAATAGATGGTGTCCACGGTGGGATGGTTTCTGTTGTCCCTCAGATATCTGAGAACGGCCATGCGCTGCTGGGTAGGCCTGATGCCCCTTTCCTCCAGAAGGATTTTCGCTTCGGTCATAATGCAAAAGGGGAGCCCCCGCGGGAACTCCCCTCTCTCCTTCCGGATTTAGGCGAAATATCTCTTGAGGAGACCGAGGAAGGCGGAGCCGTGTCTGGCTTCGTCCTTGCACATTTCGTGAACCGTGTCATGGATGGCGTCGTAACCCAGTTCCTTGGCCCTCTTGGCTATGGCCAGCTTGCCCTCGGTGGCGCCCTTCTCGGCTTCCACGCGCAGTTCCAGGTTCTTCCTGGTGTCCGCAAAGACGACCTCCCCGAGGAGTTCGGCAAAGCGGGAAGCGTGATCGGCCTCTTCGAAGGCGATTCTCTTATAGGCTTCGGCCACTTCGGGGTAACCCTCCCTGTCGGCCTGGCGGCTCATGGCAAGGTACATGCCCACTTCGGTGCATTCGCCCATGAAGTTCTCCTGAAGGCCTTTAACCACTTCCGCGTCCAGACCCTGGGCCACGCCGATCTTGTGGGAGTCGGCCCATACGATGCCGTCGATACCTTCGGACTTGGTGAACTTGCTCTTATCCGCGCCGCACTGGGGGCACTTGGCGGGCGCTTCGGGCCCTTCATAGACATAACCGCATACGGAACATACCCATTTCATAGTTGAATTCTCCTTGGATTGTTATTGATGTTTTGGATTTTTTTTGTAACGGTTACAAATTTAGAATGATTACAAAAAAATGTCAACCCTTTTTTAACAGGAAGGCCATGGCCCCTCCCCGGTGAATCCTGATATAATGGGGCCATGGGTCGATTCATCCTTTTTCCTGTTCTCCTTCTTTTGTGCCCGGTCCTCTCCGGGCAGACCGACATCCTCCTTTCTCCCCCCTCCGTCGAATTGGTAGGGGAGGAGGCTTCCCCCTTCTTCCGGGAGGGGATCGCCGTGGATGTGGAGAACCGGGGGGCCGGAACGGTCAGCCTGCGCCTTGTCCCCTCCCGGCCGGAGATACGGGTCGAGCCGGCGGAGCTGGCAATTCCTCCGGGGGGCCGGGAGAGGGTGACCCTTTCCTACAAGGGGGAGATCCCCCCGGAGGGGGAACGGGTCTTTCCCCTGATCCTTCTGGCCAGGGGAGGGAGCGCCCCCTCCCCCTACCTTATCTACTCCCCCCGGGATTACAGCCCGGGAGACCTGTCGCCGGAAACCGGGGAGGGGGATATCCAGCTCACCTACTACTTCTCCCCCTCCTGCCGGGACTGCCGGGAATTCCTGGAGGAGGAGATCCCCCGCCTGGAGGAGAAGCTGGGGCTGACCATAGGGATGAGGGCTCTGAACGTGTTCGACGAGGGGAACATGAAGCAGCTCCGCGCCCGGCTGGAAGCGGAGGGCGTGGAGACTGACGCCCTGCCCGTCCTGGATACGGGGTCCGTCATTCTGGCGGGGGAAGACATGATCAGCCGCTCCCTGGAGGGGGTCCTGACCGGGGAAATCACCGGAACGCCGGGGAATAACGGGGCAGGGGAGAATCTTCCCCTGGGGATTCTGGTGGCCGGAGCGGGCCTTCTGGACGGCATCAACCCCTGCGCCTTCAGCACATTGATCTTTCTCCTGGCCTACCTGGGGCTGCGCCGGGGGGACAGGAGGGAGATTCTGCAGGTGGGCATCATCTTCTCCCTGGCCGTGTTCCTTACCTATACCGCCGTGGGGGCGGGGGCTTTTCTTGTCTTGCGGCAGTCCCTGCGCTTCGCCCCGATCTCCTCATTCCTGCGCTGGGGGGGCGGTTCGGTACTGGTGGTGCTGGGGGCTCTGAGCCTGAGGGACGGCTTGCTCGCCCGCAAGGGGGAGACCGCGGCCATGGCCCTCCAGCTGCCGGACCGGGTCAAGAAAGCGGTGCACCGGTCCGTCCGGCAGGGCGTCCGGTCCGCCGTGCCCCTTCTGGGGGCGGCGGCCATGGGATTCCTGGTCACCCTTTACGAATTGGGCTGTACCGGACAGATCTACCTGCCCACCCTCTATCTGATGATCCGGCGGGGGGAGGGGCGCGGCCTTCTCCTTCTGCTTCTCTACAATGGGGCCTTTATCCTGCCCCTGATCGGGGTATTCCTTCTGGCCTACCGGGGACTGACCTCGGAACGACTGGGAAATTTTTTCAAGGAAAAGCTGGCCCTGGTGAAACTGATGACAGCCCTTTTCTTCTGGATAGCCGCCGCCTTTATTTTTCTGCTCTGACTTCGGCGACCCGTTCCCTCAGGATTTTTTCGATGTCCTCATATCCCACATGGTACTCCTCCCCCAGGAAGAGCAGGGGCAGGGCGTAGGAAATGTCCGGAAGATTCCGGGTTTCCATGTTCCCCATGAGCTCCCGGTTCGCTTCCTCCGTGCCGAAACCCATGTTCCAGCCCCGGCCCCGGTACTCTTTGGAGGCGTTCAGGGCGATGACCAGGCCGTTCAGCTCCTCCGCTTTCCGGTAGCTTTCGCAGCCGGGGCACACTTCTATAAAGAAGAAGGCCACCGGCGTCGGCTCCGTGCGGGAGCAGCCGGAGAGGAGGAGGACGAGGGCGAAGAGGAGGGCGGGGTAACAGGTTTTTCTCATGAAACCTTTTTACAATACTTCTAACGATTGGACAAGGGAGGCTATAATGGATTTATGAACAAACCCTTTACCCTTTTGATCAAACCGGCGGGAGCCGATTGCAATATACGGTGCGATTACTGTTTTTATCTGGACCATCTGAAGGCTCAGAAAGCCCGGCCCCGCATGACCGATCAGGTCCTGGAGAAGCTGATACGGGGTTACATGAAAACGGACCAGAGCGTTTATTCCCTCGCCTTCCAGGGGGGGGAACCCACCCTCATGGGACTGGACTTCTACCGCCGGGTGGTGGAGCTGGAGAAAAAGCATGCCCCCCGGGGGGCCACCGTGTCCAACGCCATTCAGACCAACGGTATCCTCATCGATGATGAATTCGCCTCCTTTCTGGCGGAGTACCGCTTTCTCGTGGGGCTGAGCCTTGACGGGCCGGAGCATGTCCACGACCGCTACCGGAAGGACGCCGGGGGCAAGGGCACCCATGCCCGGGTTCTTCGGGCCGCGGAGATTCTGGAGAAGCACGGGGTGGAATTCAACATCCTCTCCCTGGTCAACAGCTATTCCGCCGGCTACGCCCGGGAGACCTACGAATATCTCAGGGGGCTGGGATTCAAGTACCAGCAGTACATCCCCTGCGTGGAGTTCGGCACCGAATGGCTGGTCGGGGAGGAGGCCTGGGGGGATTTTCTCATCGGTCTCTTCGACGCCTGGTATCCGGGGGACATTTACAATGTGTCCATCCGCTACTTCGACTCCCTGGTCAACCGGATGATCACCGGACGGTCCAACGTCTGCCACATGGACGGGAACTGCTGCCAGTACTTCGTGGTGGAGCACGACGGGAGCGTCTACCCCTGCGATTTCTTCGTGCGCCCCGAGCTGCGCCTGGGCAATGTGCGCACCGGCACCTGGACCAGTTTCCTGGAGTCCCCGAAGTATGCCGATTTCGGCGCCCGGAAAATGCTCCTGAACCCGGCGTGCCCCTCCTGCGAGTGGTTCAACTACTGCCTGGGGGACTGCCAGAAGCACCGGCCCAGTTTTCCCCGGGAGAAGGGGGCTCTGAGCCATCTCTGCGGGGGTTACAGGAAGTTTTTTGCCCATGCCCTCCCGGCAATTATGAAAATCTCCGAGGAGGCCTCCCTTCAAATCCGCCAGGCCAGGGAGAGGGGTCGCTAGGAGGTTTCCCCCAATATCCTTTAAAAAAAGCTTTACAAACAAAGAAAAATGTCTGATAATCAGTCATAGCGAATAGCACATAAGAGGAAACCTATGTCGGAAAAAATAACCCTGGGCATTATCGGTGCGGGACGCATCGCCCATGTACATGCGAAAAGTCTGTTTTTTCACATTCCCGAGGCGGAAGTGAAGATGATTGCCGACCCCTTTCTGTCTCCCCAGGCAGAGGAGTGGGCCGCCAAGTTCGGCATTAAAAATACCAGCAAGGACTACAAGGATATCATCAACGACCCGGAAATCGATGCGGTGCTTGTCTGTTCCTCCACGGACACCCACGCCCAGATCACCCAGGAAGCGGCCCTGGCGGGGAAGCATGTCTTCTGCGAGAAACCCATCGACCACGATATCGCCAAAATCAGGAAGACCCTGGAAGTGGTGAAGAAAGCGGGGGTTCAGCTCCAGATCGGTTTCAACCGGCGCTTCGACCATAACTTCAAGGCCCTTAAGGACGCGGTGGTCAGCAAGAAGATCGGCGATCTGCACATGGTCAAGGTGACCTCCCGGGATCCCGGCCCCCCCCCCATCGAATACGTGAAGGTCTCCGGGGGCATGTTCATGGACATGACCATCCACGACTTTGACATGGTCCGATTTCTGACCGGCAGCGAAGTGAAGACCGTTTTCGCCTCCGCCGCGGTACTTGTGGATCCGGCGATCGGCAAGGCGGGCGACGTGGATACGGCGGTCATTACCATGGAAATGGAGAACGGCACCATCGCCGTGATCGACAACTCCCGCAAGGCCGTCTACGGTTACGACCAGAGGGCGGAGGTCTTCGGCAGCCTGGGCGCCGTGGCCACGGGCAACGATACAACCAATACGGCGGTGTTCAGCTCCGGCGAGGGGGTCATAGCCGAGAAACCCCTGTTCTTCTTCCTTGAAAGATACGAGCAGGCCTTCGCCGACGAGATGAAGTCCTTCATCGCCGCCCTGCGCAACGGGGAGGAAACCCCTGTGACCGGCATGGACGGCCTCAGGCCGGTTCTCATCGCCGCGGCGGCGAAAAAGTCCCTTGAGACGGGGAAAAAAGAGCCTGTGGAGTCCGTTTAATCCGGATTTTTCATAACACATGTATGCCGGCGGGAGGGGATTTCCCCTCCCGCCTTTTCTTATGCCAGGAGCGGCCCGTCCCTTTCTCTTCCCGCGGGCCTGTGCTATAATTTCACTTCCGGAAACAAGAAAAATCACCCCAGGAGGGAAACATGTCCATACCTTTGAGAAGC
>QKAI01000248.1 GCA_003246505.1 Spirochaetaceae bacterium
CAGCTGAATACCATCCGGGCCGCCCTTCAGAACGACCGCCTCTCCCTGGTGTTCCAGCCCATCGCCGATACCATGTCCGGGGAGATCGTCAAGTACGAATGCCTTTTGCGGGTGAGGGACGACGAGGGAATGGTCATCAACCCCTCCGAGCTGATCGAGGTGGCCAAAAAGGGACGTCTCTACAAACAGATCACCCATTTCGTCATCGACGAGGTCATGAAGGCCTGCGAGAAGTCCCGCATGGACTTTTCCGTCAATTTCACCCTGGAGGACTTTCTGGACCGGGAGACCGTGGAGTACCTGGTGAGCCAGGCCGCCATGAGGAATGTGGCGGACCGCATTATTCTGGAGATCGTGGAAACGGAGGAACTGAGCGACTACGAGGGGATGGAGGAGATTTTCCGGGAACTCAAGGCCCTGGGATTCCGCATCGCCATAGACGACTTCGGATCGGGTTTCTCCAATTTCACCTACCTTCTGAAGCTGAACGTGGATTACATCAAGATCGACGGAAGCCTCATCCGGAACATCCTCACCGATGAGAAGACCCAGTCCCTTGTGGTGTCCATCATCCTATTCGCGGTGGAGTCCGGTTTCAAGACCATCGCCGAGTATATCGAATCGCCGGATATCCTGGAACGGATCCGCTCCCTGGGCGTGGATTTCGCCCAGGGCTACCACATCGGAAAACCGGGGGATCTCCCCCTCTAGAACTCCCGGCGCAGCAGTTTGCCCACCACCTCCCGGAAGAGGGGCTTGTCGGGAAAGTCCAGCCGCTCCGCCCTTTCCAGGGACCGGTCCAGCCAGGACCGGCTCTCCTCTTCCGCCTTATCCAGGAATCCCAGCCTATCGATCCTCCGGCAGATCCCGGGGGCGAAGAGGACTCTCCAGGGGGGGCGGCCTCAGGTCCTTTCCGGTGGGTTTCCCCAGTTTCGTCGCCGAACCACGGTAATCGAGGATGTCGTCCTCGATCTGGAAGGAGATCCCGAAGGCGATTCCCGCGTCGTAGGCCATACGGGAATCCTCCTCCCCCATGCCCCCCATATGGGCGCCCGCCTGGAGGGAGAGGCCGAAGAGTTCCGCCGTTTTCCCCTTGATCCGGTTCAGGTACCGCTCCTTGCCTATGGCGAGGCTCCCCTGGGAGAAATCCTGGTCGATCTCGCTCAGGCACAGACCTTCCATGGAACGGTTCACCGCGGACATGAGGTAGGAGTCGTGGGATCCGGAGGCCAGCTGAAGGGCCCGGGAAAGGAGGTAATCCCCTTCCAGGACCGCCTTTCTGATTCCGAAGCGGCTGTTCAGCGTGGGGATGCCCCTCCGGGTGGCCGCGTTATCGAGAATGTCGTCGTGTATGAGGGACGCCGTATGGAGGAGTTCCACCGCCGCCGCCGTCCGGTATATTTCCGGCCTGTCCTCCTCCGAGGCAGAGGCTGCCATGAGGAAGAAGGCGGGCCGGAGCATCTTGCCCGGTGTGAGAAGAAGGGGTTCCAGATCCTCCCTGACCGGCGAGGGGCTTTCGCTCCACACCTGTTCGATCTCGTCGGCCACCCGGGCCAGCCGGGTCTTCAGGGAGGGAAAGGAGTCCCAGAAATGGGAGAGGGTCAAGGGCTATTTTCTCCCCTTGAGCCGGGGTTCCCCGAAATAGAGGTAGGTCTTTTTGGCCAGGGCCGTGCCGTTCCACCATCTCTTGAGCCAGGGCTGCACCCAGTAGTCCAGGCCCAGGGTTCTGCCCGATCCGCCCAGCAGGAGGAAACCGGCGAAGATGAACCAGACCTGGGACCAGCTGAAGAGGCCGGACAGGATGAAGACGAAGCACATGATGATGGATACGCCCGCCGCGGGGAAGGTGAAGAGGCCGCCTATGAGGGCCAGCCCGATGAGGCCTTCCACGGTGACGACCATGGCCTGGAAGACATTGTAGTAGATATGGGCGGCGATGCCGTCCATGAAGGTTTCCCTGAACCAGGTGACGAGGCCGCTGTCCCAGCTGAGGACGGGCTTGGTCAGATCCCAGACGGGACCCCAGTTCCTTACCGCTTCGGCCGCGGCGGAAGCCACCTCTCCCGAGGCGGCGGAGACCACGTCGGCCGCCTGTTCCACCACTTCCTCGCTCGCCGCGGTCAGGGCGTCGGCGGATGCCGCTGCCCCGTAGCCGGGCATGCCGTTCTGAATGACACCGGTGGAGAACATCCAGGAGGAGCTGGTGCCCTTGGCCACGTTCAGCCAGCCTTCGCCTATCTTGTTGATCGATTCGAAGAGCCACATGGCCCCCAGCCAGAGGCGGAGGGGCACGGCCCAGAGGCCCTGGATGCTGCCGGCGATGAGGCCGCCCAGGAGGGATCTCTTGTTGCCGATGCGGAAGATCTCGTGGATCAGGTATTTGGACCAGCCGTTGAAACCGTTAACGCCGTTCAGGTAGTAGCAGTTGACCAAGTGCTTGATGGCCATGGCGGGGATGCCGCTCATGGAGAAGCCCGCCGTATGGGAAACGGCATAACGGCCGCCGATGGATACCATGAAACCGTGGAAATTAGATTTGAATCCCACCTTCCTGTCAACGCCCTTTATGCGGTTGATGATGTTGGCGGCGGCCACGGCGGCGGTCTGTTCCGCCGCTTCCACGATCTGCGCCACCGGTTTCTCGTTTTCCAGGAACCACTGGATGTCCCCTACGGCGTAGACGTTGTCCGAACCGGAAACGAGCATGGTCTCGTCCACGGAGATTCTCTGCACGTGGGCTTCGGGGAATCCCCAGGCCTTGGCCTGGCCGCTTCCCCGGACGCCGCAGGTCCAGATGAGGGTCCCGAATTCGACGCTCGTGCCGTCCTTCAGATGCATCACGTTTTCGTCAACCTGGCTGATAAAGGAGTGAAGGCGGAATTCGACGCCCCTCTTCACCATATACTTCATGGCCTTGGCCCGGGGTTTCTCGGGGATCATGTTGAGGATATGGCCCAGGGCTTCCACGTTGATAAGGGAGTATTCATCCTTGCAGATATGGAATTCCTCGCACAGGAGGGGAAGCCATTCGATCAGTTCCCCCACCATTTCTATACCGGTGAATCCGGCTCCCGCCACGATGAAGGTGAGAAGCTTTTTCCGGGCTTCCGGATCGGCCGTGACGGAGGCTACGTAGAATTTATTCCTGACGTGCTCCTTGATGCGGACCGCGTCGGAATAGCTCCACAGGGTGAGGGTGTTCTCCATGACCCCGGGAATGCCGAAGTCGGTGGGTTCCGCCCCGATGCCCATCATGAGGTAGTCGTAGGAGTAGGTGTTGCCGCTTGCGGAGACGAGTTCCCGCTTTTCCCTGTCCACATTCAGAATCTCGTCCTGAATGATCTCTATTTTCTTTCCGGAGAAAATCCGGTCGTAGCTGATTTTTACACAGCCCTCTCCCACTCTGTTACCCGCCACTTCATGAAGTTCGGTCATGAGGGTGTGGTAGGAATTCTTGTCAATAAGGGTTATGGAGATGTCACCGTCCTTTTTGAACGCCTTTATCAGTTTTTTGGCTCCGTAAATACCGGCGTATCCGCCGCCCAGGATTACTATCTTCTTCATCCATTATTCTCCTTATTTACATAGTATGGGGTAGTACAGCTTCATGATCAATATATCTTATAAAAAAATACTTATTAAAATACTATATAACTACTGGCATATTTGTAAAGACTTATTGATGAAATTTGGAAAAGGAAGTAGGGTAATTTTATCATATCCGAGGAGACCGCCCGTGAAATGGGGTGTTTTTTTGGAACTGGTCGAAATCAGAACGAAGGCCGCCAGCCAGTTCCCCCTTGCCTTCGGACTTCTCTATTCCCTCCACCGTTTCGGGAGCTTCGAACCCCTCAATTCCCTTCTCATGTTCCTCTCCCTCCTGCTTTTCGACATGGCCACCACGGGGGTGAACAACTACCTCGATTATGTGAAATCCGGGGATGAGGAGTACCGCCGCAGGGACAACGTCATCGGGGCCGCCTCCCTGTCACCGGCCGGGGTGCGCCGGGTCATCGGCCTGCTGCTCATCGGCGCTTCGGGCTTCGGGATCCTCCTGGCCTGGCGTACCGGTCCGGTCGTTCTCATCGCGGGGACGGTCTCCTTCGGGGCGGGAATTCTTTACACCGCCGGCCCGGTCCCCCTCTCCCGGCTCCCCCTGGGGGAGATCTTTTCCGGTTTCTTCATGGGCTTCGTCATCCCCTTTCTGGCCGTTTACATCGGCAACCCCGATCTGGTGCGCCTCTCCCTGGAGGGGGGAATTCTCACCCTCCGCCTCTTACCGGCGGAACTGGCCGGCCTCTTCCTCGTCTCTTTGCCCTTCATGCTGGCCATCTCCAACATCATGCTGGCCAACAACATCTGCGATCTGGAGCAGGATATCCGCCATGATCGCTATCTGCTTCCCTATTTCATCGGCCTTCCCCGGGCCCTGGCCCACTTCCGCCGAAGCTACCACCTGGCCTATCTCTCCCTGATCCCCTCGGTCCTTCTGGGGTTTCTGCCCCCCCTCTCCCTCATCGCCCTCGTCTCCGTTTTTCCGGTGAACCGGAATACGGGGAAATTCCTGGCCCGACAGGAGAAGGGGAGCACCTTCGTCCTCGCCGTCCGGAATCTCGTCCTGATCAGCGTTTCCTCCCTTCTGCCCCTCGCCGTCTCGGCAGGGCGGGGTTTTCTCCGGTAAAAGGGAAACGGTTCATTGATGGAATCGGGAAAAGTCTTTATGATAGATCCTGTGCTGATTCACACCCCATAAGGAGCATCCATGGCCGTTTCCAGAAAAATCAAGGATATGCAGAGTTCCTCTTCCTTCATACGGAAGATGTTTGAGACGGGAGCCCGCCTGAAGGCGGAGTTCGGAGAGGAGAACGTCTTCGATTTCTCCCTGGGAAATCCGGATCTTCTCCCCCCGGAGGAGGTCTCCCGGGTGCTGCTCGAGGAAGCGGCCCGCAAGGACTGGCACGGCTACATGCCCAACGCGGGCTATCCCGGCGCCCGGGCCTCCGTATCGGGGTATCTGAGGGAGGAGCAGGGGGTGGACTTCCAGATGGAGCACGTGCTCATGACCAGCGGAGCGGGGGGCGCCCTGAACATCGCCCTCAAGACTCTCCTGAACCCGGAGGACACGGTGCTGGTGGCCAGGCCCTGCTTCATGGAGTACAAGTTCTACTGCGACAACCACGGGGGCGAGCTGGTTATCGTGGACAGCGGGGAGGATTTCGATCTGAGCATCGAAGCCTTCGAGAAGGCCATCGACGGGCGGACCGCGGCCATCATCATCAACTCCCCCAACAATCCTTCGGGAAAGATCTATCCCGAATCCACCCTGCGGGCCCTGGCGGAGCTTCTGGACCGGAAGCATCGGGAGACGGGCCGCCGGATCTACCTCATCACCGACGAGCCCTACCGGAAGATCACCTACGATGTCCCGGTTCCCTCGGTCATGAAGATCTACCCCCACACCCTCCTCTGCACCTCCTATTCCAAGGATCTCTCCCTCCCGGGGGAGCGGATCGGCTATCTGGCCATCGGGCCTGACTGCGAGGACGTGAAGGACGTGATAAACGGGGCCACCCTCTGCAACCGGATCCTGGGCTACGTGAACGCCAACGCCCTCATGCAGCGGACCATCGCCCGCCTGCAGGGGCTCAGCGTGGACATAGGGGTCTACCGGAAACGGCGGGATCTCCTGTACCGGGGGCTCAGGGAGGCGGGATTCGAGGTCTCCCTGCCCGAGGGCGCCTTCTACCTCTTCCCCAAAGCCCCCGGGGGGGACGATATGAAAACCGTGGATGCCCTGCAGGAGGAGAACATCCTCGCCGTCCCCGGGAGGGGATTCGCCATGCCGGGCTACTTCCGCCTGACCTACTGCGTCGGGGAGGACACCATCACCAGGTCTCTGCCCGGATTCAAAAGGGCGGCGGCGAAGCTTTTCTGACATGGAACGGCTGAACCGGAAGAAGGCCCTGGACCTTCTGGGACAGGATTTTCCCCTCTACACCCGCATCGCCGGTTATTTCGTCAAGGACTACGGCGATTACCCCGACCGGATAGGGGAGTATATCTCCCGGGAGGACCGGCAGGCCTACGTGGTGACCCACAGCCTGAAAAATATCGCCGCCTCCCTGGGGGCGGATGAGCTCTCCCGCCTGGCCCTGGAGCTGGAGAGGATTCTGAAAGGGGAGGATTATTCCCGCGCCGGCGGTCCCCTGTCCCGGCTGCTGGAGGAATTCCGGCCCGTTCTGGAAGAGGTGCGCCTCCTGAACGGGGAAGGGGAGGGGGAGAGGGAGTCTCCCCCGGCGGACGGGGGCCCGGAGGGGAGCTTCGGGGATCTGCTCGACCTCCTGGCGGAGGGCATGGGCTCCTTCTCCCCCGACCGGGCCCGGGAGGCACTGAAAAGCCTCTCCCGGGCCCGCCGCCTCGTCCCCCGGGAATTCGAAGGGGAAATAGCCCGGGTGGAGGAACTGGCCGGAGAGTTCCGTTATCTGGAAGCGGAGGAGATTCTTCTGTCCCTCAGGGACAGACTCGGATAGATTCTTAAGGAGGAGTCGATGGCGGTGGATGCGAATATCCTGATTGTATTTCTGCTGACCCTGTTCTCCCTGGTCCTGTGCCTGGGATACGGCGTTTACAACTGGAACCGGGACGGGGAGATCTCCCCGGAAAGGGCCGAGGAAGAGGCGGCCTGGTCCCGGGAGGAGAAGAAGATCGAAGGGGAACTCTCCGGGGAGGGCGACCTATGAGCCATTTCCTTCTTGTGGTGATCATCCTCATCTACCTGGCCGTTCTGGCCTGGCTGGGCTACCGGGGCTACCGGAACACCTCGGACAACGCGGACTATCTCCTAGCGGGGCGGAACACCCACCCCTTCATCATGGCCATGAGCTACGGGGCCACCTTCATCTCCACCTCCGCCCTGGTCGGATTCAGCGGGGTGGCCTCACTCTACGGCTTCTCCCTCATGTGGCTCGTCTTCATGAACATCTTCGTGGGCATTTTCATCGCCTTCACCGTCTTCGGGAAAAGAACCCGGAAGATGGGGCTGGTCCTGGACGCCCACACCTTTCCCGAATTCCTGGCCCGCCGGGTGGGATCCCCCTTCCTGCAGGGCTTCGCCGGCCTGGTCATCTTCATCTTCATGCCCATCTACACCGCCGCGGTCCTGATAGGGGGCGCCCGGATCCTGGAGGGGCTCATGGGAGTGGACTACTCCCTTTCGGTCATCATCTTCACGGTCATCGTGGGGGCC
>QKAI01000357.1 GCA_003246505.1 Spirochaetaceae bacterium
CCTCCTCCAGCTTGTGGGTGATGATGATGACGGAAACCCCCGATTCCCGCAGCCGGCGGATCACCTTGAAGAGGTCCTCCACCTCCCCGGGGGTCAGAACGGCGGTAGGTTCGTCCAGGATGAGGATCTGCGCCTTCCGGTAGAGGGCCTTGAGAATCTCCACCCTCTGCTGAAGGCCCACGGGAAGATCCTCCACGGCCCTGTCCGGATCAATCTCCAGATGGTAGCGGTCGGAGAGTTCCCGAACCTCCCTGCGGGCGGTCCGGTAATCGATGACGCCCCGGACTCCCGGTTCCATGCCCAGGATGATGTTCTCCGTGACCGTAAGGGGGTCGACGAGCATGAAGTGCTGATGCACCATTCCCAGGCCCCGGTTGATCGCGTCCCGGGGGGAGGTGAATTCCACTTCCTCCCCGTTCAGCAGAATGGTGCCCGTGGTGGGTCTGTAAAGGCCGTACAGAACGTTCATGAGGGTAGATTTCCCCGCCCCGTTCTCTCCGAGGAGGGAGATGATCTCACCCCGGCGGAGTTTGATATTGATATTATTGTTGGCCAGTACCCGGGGAAATCGTTTGGATATATTGCGTGTTTCAAGAACAACCGTATCGCTTGCAGCCATAACAACTCCGGGAAGGATGGGATAGAATTATTCTCGCACTTTTTGCGGGTGACGTCAATCTAAGAATCGGATTTTTTCCTCTCCCCTCCCGTCTCCCAAGTCACAGGGGGCGGGCTCTTCCGCAGGGAGGGTCGGAAAGGATAGAATAGCCTGTCCGGAATAAAAAAAAGGGGCCCAGTCAACGAAAGGGCCCCTTAAAGTTAGGAAGTTTATTTTATGAAAAAAATCAGAGGTTGAAAACTGTTATGTTATCGGCCTCGATTAAATGTATAAATTATTTCAGAAAAAGTTTCAAGCTTTTTTCCAAAAAAAAAACAAAAAAAAGAGAAAAAAGTCTTCAAATGGGTAAAGATGGACGTTAATGTCCTTAATGAGCCCGGGGAAAATGGGGGGGAATTGATGGGGCAGACGGAAAGGATTTTTTACATATTGAATACTTTGAGGAGGGATAACCGTCTCAGGGCGGAGGAGACGGCCCACAGGTTTGAAGTGTCGGTCCGAACGGTAAAGAGGGATCTGGAATATATCCGGGACCGGCTGGAGTACGATCTCCTCTGGTCCGCCGCAGAACGGCATTACTATCTTTCCCGGGGGGACTTGGAAAAGGTCCGCCAGAGGGGGGAACAGGAACTCCTTTTCTACTCTCTCGCCATGGGCTTCTGCCGCAACCGACAGCTCATGCCCCTCGTTTCCCGCTCCATAGAGGAGCATCTCGCCGGGCTCCTTCCCCCGGAGTACAGGGAACTCTCCGAGCATATCAGTTACGGCCTCTTCGATTCCCCCGAGCCTCCCCCCCGTTTCTTCTCCCTCATCCTCCGGGCCATTTCCAGTCGCCGGCAGATGCATCTGGACTATACCTCCCTCCGGGGCACCCGCTCGGAAAGGCGCATCGATCCCCTCCACCTCAAAAACTGGAACGGCCAGTGGTATCTGGCGGCCTGGTGCCACAAAAGAGGGGAGATCCGCCTTTTCCACCTCAACCGTATCAACGAGCTGGCCCTGCTGGGGGAGCTATTCGTTTTTCCCATGGAAGAGGGGGAGCTTAAGCATAGAATGGAAAGGGGCTTCGGGATCATGGCCGAATTGAACGGCGACCGCCCCGAAACCTGGGTGACCCTGCGCTTCACCGGAAGGGCGGCCCAGCTCACGGAGGGGGTGATATGGCATCCCTCCCAGCGGCACCGGTGGGAGGAAGGGCGGGGGGAGAGGGAGTTCACCTTTCCCGTCTCCTCCTACGAGGAAGTTCTCAACCGGGTCTTCTCCTACAGGGACGAGGCGGAGGTGGTGGAACCGGAGGAATTGCGCCGGCTCTGGAAGGACACTATAGGAAAGATGTCCCGGAAATACTTATAAAGGCTTCCCATATCCCCGGTTTCCTGTTACTATGTCAAACGGTGTTATGAAAAGAGAACAATACTGTTTTACCATAGGTTATAACGGCGGCGAGGCGATTGTGGACAAACAGGCCATGTTCCGGTACGGGAAGAAATCCCCCCGGGAACTGGCCGATCTTGGCCTTTACAAGAGCGCCCTCGCCGCGGCGCTTTTCGACGGGGACCGGGAGGGACAGGCCTATGTTCTGGACCGGTTCAACGAGAAAAGCGGCGCCGGCCTGGCCGATGCGAATGGCCTGGTGAGAGTGTTGGGTATCATTCCTTCCTGGGATGAGATCTCTACGGTCAGATACGTGTGAGTATAAAAACTTGACTCTGACCACTATTCATGATATTTTTTCTCAATTCCCATAACAAAGAGGAAGCAGGTATGTATCAGTTATTTTCATTGCCCTTGCTGCAGGCAACGGCGGCTACGGGCAGTTCGGCCATGAGCATCGTCATGCTCGTGTCCATTTTCGCCATTTTCTACTTTCTTCTCATTCGGCCCCAGCGCAAGAAAGAGAAGGAACGTCAGGCCATGATCGACGCGGTCAAGAAGGATGACAAAGTCACCACCATCGGCGGTATCATAGGAATAGTGACAAACATTGACAATGATAAGGGCACTGTTACGATCAAGGTCGATGATAACTGCAAAATGAAATTCACCAAGTCCGCCGTCAGCAGTGTCGTGACGGATAAGGACGATGTGAAGGGTGACGAGAAAACCGCTGTGGAAAAGAACGGCGGCGGCGATAAAAAAAAGAAATAAAATCGGAGAAAACACATGAACAGGGGAAGTAGATTCTTCCTGATTCTTCTGTGTATCGTTGTAGCGGTTCTGTTTTTGCTTCCCACGGTTAAGTGGTATTTCTATACCCCCGCGGACATGCAGGTTCTGGCTAACGGTACGACGGACAGTATCAGGGAGTATGCTGAGCATAAAGCCGGCGAAGGTTTGGATCAATTAGTAGCTCTTACCGCTTCGGAAGAGGGTCTGAGCGGACCCATCCCGGAGGATCTGGCTTTTCTTGCCAGTGCGGCCAGGGCCAATTACAAGCTGGTCGGGGAGAAGGTTCCCCGTGACTGGACTGTGAAGAGCGTTCTTTCCGCCTTCAGCTCGGGTCAGGCCGTTTACCAGGCCCTGGAGGACAGCTACCGCCAGGAAGTCCAGGAACTCAAGACCATGAAAGCCAAGGCCATCAAACTGGGTCTGGACCTATTCGGCGGTCTGAGCGTGGTCATCGAGGCGGACAGGGAGAGCCTGGCGGACAGACTGGGCCACTCCCCCTCCGAAGAGGAGCTGAGCGACGCCCTGAGCCGGGCCATGGAGATCCTGAACAACCGCATCGATACCTTCGGCGTCACCGAGCCCTCCATCCGGAAAGTGGCCAGCGACAACCAGATCCTTATTGAGGTTCCCGGCGAGGTCGACCCGGAACAGGTCAACTCCTTCCTCATGGGCAAAGGCCGCCTGGCCTTCCATATCGTGGACGAGGAAGCTACCACCCTTATTCAGAACTACACCGCCGGGGGCGGCCAGATCATCGACGGCCGGCCCGCGGACAACACCATCATAGACAAGGGCCTTGTGGTCCGGGGCTTCTATAAGAAGGACTCCTACGGACAGGACGTCTTCCAGCGCTACGCCGTCATGACCGCCGAGGTGGGACTGGACGGCGAGCACATCGAAAGCGCCTCCGTTTCCTCCGACCAGGTGACCGGACAGCCCAACGTTGTCTTCTACCTGGACAAGGAAGGGGGGGAGCTCTTCTATAAGCTGACCTCCTCCAACACGGGGAAACCCCTCGCCGTTGTCATGGATAACAAGATCAAGAGCATCGCCACCATCTCCGAGGGCATCCGGGACTCTGTCCGGGTCACCGGATTCAACTCCCAGGAAGCGAATGACCTGGCCCTGATCCTCAGGACCGCCGCCATGCCCGTGGACCTGGAAGTCAAATCCCAGAGCATCGTGGGCGCCACCCTGGGCGAGGAGACCAGAAACGCCGGACTCATGGCCATGGCCATCGGTTTCGCCGCGGTTTTCGTCTTCATGCTTATCTGGTACAGAAGGGCCGGTCTCGTAGCGGACGTGGCCCTGCTCCTCAACCTTTTCTTCATCACCGCCATTCTTTCCGCCTTCCGCTTTACCCTGACCATGACCAGCATCGCCGGTCTGATCCTCAACGTGGGTATGGCGGTGGATGCGAACGTTATTATCTTCGAGAGAATCAAGGAAGAGCTCCGGATGGGCAAATCCCGGGCCGCTTCCATCGAAAGCGGTTTCAAGAAGGCCTTCTGGACCATTATGGATGCGAACATCACCACCCTTATCGCGGCGCTGTTCCTCTCAATGCTCGGTTCCGGAGCGGTCAGGGGATTCGCGGTTACCCTCGCCGTGGGTATCATCAGCTCCCTCTTCACCGCCCTGTTCGTGGCCCACTTCCTCTTCGATCTGGGTACGGACAATCTGAAAAAAGACAAAATTAAAATTGGCTGGGGGCTTAAATAATGAAGAAGATGTTTAACTTTACCAAGCTCCAGATACCCTTTCTCATCATGTCCATCGTCATCATCACCGCCTTCTGGGCGGGGACGGCAGCGAGGGGATGGTTCAATCTGGGTATCGATTTCCAGGCCGGTCTGAACGTACAGGTACAGATTGACGCGGCCGACGTGAGCGAAGGATCGGTCAGGGAGGCCCTCTCCGGATTCGAGCTCTCCCCCCAGGTGCAGAGACTCGGTACCGACACGGTGGGCGAATACATCATCCGCCTCGGCGTGGAGGGGGATGAGACTGAATTCCAGCAGAACTCGGAGAAGAGACTGGTTTCCGAACTGGAGAGCAGCTTCGGCGCCGGCACGGTTTCAGTTAACAGCTCCTCCTTCGTGGGGGCCCGTTTCGCCGGCAATCTGGCAAGGAACACCGCCTGGCTCACCATTGTGGCCCTCGTGCTTATCCTGGCCTATATCTGGATCCGGTTCAAGCTGAATTACGCCGTATCGGCCATCGTGGCCCTGCTCCATGACGTGTTGTTTCTGGTCGGCTTCATCGGACTCTTCCAGCTGGAAGTCTCCACGGCCACCGTCGCGGCGGTTCTGACCATCATCGGTTACTCCCTGAACGATACGATCGTTATCTTCGACCGGATCAGAGAGAACACCCGGAGTATGAAGGAAACGAACTTCGCCGAAGTTGCCAACGCCTCCATCAACCAGTCCCTGAGCCGAACCCTGATCACCTCGCTGACCACCCTGATCGCTGTCATAGCTATCTATGTGTTCTCCACGGGAACGATTCAGATCTTCGCCCTCAACCTTATCGTGGGCGTGGTCGTGGGTACCTACTCCTCCATCTTCATCGCCTCCACCATCCTTGTCGGATGGCATAACAGCAGCGTGAAGAAGATCTCAAAGAAGATGCACGCCGGCCCCAAGGCGGTGGAAGCGGAAGCTAAGGAGAAGAAGAACCAGGCTCCCGCCGTCAAGCAGTCCGCCGATGAGATCGCCGAGGCGACGGCCAAAAAGAAAAGGGCCAAGGAAAAGAGAAAAAAGAAAAAATAATCTTTTTATGATAAGCTGTCCTTCGGGACAGCTTTTTTTTAGGATGGGGATGATGAAGGAAATCATTAAGGCGGATCCCTGCGGATTCTGCATGGGGGTCCGGCGGGCGGTCGATCTTGTGGAGAAGGAGATCGCCGGGGGAGGAAAAATTTCAACCCTGGGGCCGATCATACACAACCGGCAGGTGCTGGATGATCTGGCTTCCCGGGGTGTCATCATGGCCGAATCTCCGGAAGAGGTGGACCGGGAGGGCACCCTGGTCATCCGGGCCCACGGGGTTGAGCCGAAGACCGAGGAGATTCTTAATCAGCGGGGCGTCAAGATCGTGGACGGGACCTGCCCCAAGGTGAAATCCAGCCATCGGGCGATTGTGGATTATTCGGGACGGGGCTATTTCATCGTTATCCTGGGGGATAAAAACCATGGGGAGGTGAAGGGTCTGGCGGGACGGGCCCGGGATCATGCGGTCGTCTCCACCCCCGTGGAAGCGGAAGCCCTGGAACTGCCGGAGAAGACCCTTTTCATCTGCCAGACCACGGTCAAGCAGTCCGAGTTCGAAGAAGTCCGCGACATCCTCCTGAGAAAGAATCCCGGGACGGCGGTTAAGAATATGATTTGCGCCGCCACCATGGACAGGCAGAAAGCGGTACGGGAACTCGCCCGGCGGGTGGACGCCATGGTTATCGTGGGGGGAAAGGACAGCTCCAATACGAAGAGGCTCTACCAGACGGCGGTGGAACAGGGGATTTACGCCTGCCACGTGGAAACAGCGGACGAACTGCCCCGGGAACTGGAAGGGTATAACCGTATAGGGGTCAGTGCGGGCGCCTCCACCCCGGACTACATCATCGAAGGGGTGATGGAGAAACTCCGCCTACTCTGAGGCAAGCCCGATCTCCGTCACGGTCACATCGTAGCTAAGGGA
>QKAI01000504.1 GCA_003246505.1 Spirochaetaceae bacterium
GGCCAGGACGAGGCAGATCCCCGTGGCGGCGATGGCCATAACCAGCGAGAAGAGGAGGATGTGCAGGTAGAGGGGATCCAGGAACATGGCGTAGCCCCTCAGGGTCAGGGTCAGCCCCTCCGCGGAGCCCTTCGATTCCCGGAAGCTGAAGAAAAGGATGAGGAGCAAAGGAAAGAGTATCAGAATCAGGGACCAGATCGCGTAGGGAAGGCCGTACCTGTAGTAACGGTTCTTCACCCCGGGAGCTCCTCGAACATGACGTGGATGGCGTCCGGTTTTATGATCATGGCCACGTTGTCCCCGGGCTCCGCCTTGGCCGTGCTGTGCACCTTCCAGTGGAGGCCGTGGGATTCCACGGCCATCTCCCAGTGGACCCCTTTGAAAAGGGCCGAAAGGACGCGGCCGGAAAGGGCGTTCTCCTTCTCCTCCGCTTCGGAGGGATCCCTGAGGCGGATGTCCTCGGGGCGGATGACCACCCGGTTTTTATAGTGCCCCTCCCGCTTGCGGTCCACGCAGCGGAATTCCCTGCCGCAGAAGCGCACCTTCCTGTCCCTGATCATGTCCCCGTCCAGGATGTTGCTCTCCCCCACGAAGGAGGCCACGAAGCTGTTCCGGGGCTCGTTGTAGATGTCCTCCGGGGTGCCCCACTGCTGGAGAACGCCCCCTTCCATGACGCCGATCCGGTCGGAAAGGGTCAGGGCCTCCTCCTGGTCGTGGGTGACGTAGAGGAAGGTGATGCCCACCTGCTGCTGGATCCGCTTGAGCTCCTCCTGCATGTTCTGGCGCAGCTTCAGATCCAGGGCGCCCAGGGGCTCGTCCAGGAGGAGCAGGGAGGGGTGGTTCACCAGGGCCCGGGCGATGGCCACCCTCTGCTGCTGCCCCCCGGAGAGGGAGTGGATGGCCCGGTTCTCCAGGCCCGGGAGATTCACCAGGTCCAGCATCTCCCCGGTCATGCGGCGGATATGCTTCCGGTCCTTCCCGGCGCACTCCATCCCGAAGGCGATGTTGCCCCCCACGGTAAGGTGGGGGAAGAGGGCGTACTGCTGGAAGACCGTATTGATCGGTCTCCTGTGGGGGGGGATATGGTTTATGACCCGGTCATCCATGGTGATGGTGCCGCTGTCGGGCTCCTCGAATCCGCCTATCATGCGCAGGGTGGTGGTCTTGCCGCAGCCGCTGGGGCCCAGAAGGGAAACGAATTCCCCCCTGTTCAGGGAAAGATTAAGGGATTTGACAACGGAATGGCCGGAATAGGACTTTTTTAGATCTTCTACAATCAGCTGGGGATTACTGTCTTTCAATAATCCTCATCCCCGTAGTCCTCGTCGGGATCCTCATCATCCTCATCCAGATAACCGGCCTGCAGGGCGAAATCATTCTCGTCGGGAAACTCTTCCAGTTCGTCCATGGGGATTTCGTAGAGTTTGTACTTTTCCAGGGGATTCTCTTCCTTAAGGAAGAACCTCTCCTCCTCAGCCCGGTCCTTATCGGAGAAGACACTGATTATTTCGCCGTTCTCAGAAATAAACCACAGGGATTTTTCAGCCATGACCGCCCTTCTCTCGGAGCGGGGCAACAGGTCAGGCCTCCCTCCGGTCAGCCGAAAATCCCGGGACCCTTCGCAAGAACGAAAAATCCCATGCTGCACAACTCCGATACTCATCATCCGACCGCTTGTCCGGATGCAATAATAATGAAGATGACAGCAGACTTACGTTAGCATTTCGGGTCCGTTGGTCTGCAGCCCACGGCTGTCAACAACAGCATGTGAGTTGACTTAGATATAGTACGTAAAACCCCCTTTTGTCAAGTTTTTTTTCTTTTATAAAAATCGATACCCCATATTGACTTGCGGAATCATTTGGGGGTATAAGCGATGTATTGAAAGCAGACAGAGGACCGGCGATGCCAACCCTGTCTGCTTATGCCTTCCCGCCGTGATACGGGTCGTTCCCAGGGGGGCGCCGGAAGGTATGAGTGGGGAGGAATTCCATGTCAAATAGGGACTTCTGGTTCGTATCAAACGGCATACAGGTTCTTGATGTTTTCAAGACGAAGGGGGAGGCGGAATCCTTTCTGGGAAAATACCAGGACGATCCGGATTTCGAGTACTACTACCTCTACTCCCTTTTCGAGAAAGACCTGGACGACTACCCCGACGAGTATGAAATGATACTGGGCCGGGAGCTCCTTGGCTAGGAGTTCCGTTTTTTCCATTACCACCCTTTGCTCTTCTGATAAAGTATCCCCATGGGGAGGGAGTTATGGAAGGGTTTGACGCGGGGGAATTTCTTTTAAAAACCGAATTGTTCGAGGATCTTCCCGGGGAAGACATAAGGGACCTGGCCGCCCTGTGTCGGGAAACAACGCTGGAGGAGGGGGCCCCCCTCTTCGAGGAGAACGATCCCCTGGAGGAACTGTATTTCATAGTCGAAGGCAGCATCCGCCTCTTCCGGCGGAGGCCGGACGGGAGCCGGAGGAGCGTGACCCTTTTCTCGGCCAGGGAATTCCTTAACGAGACCGTCCTCCTGGACCGGTCGGCGCGGCAGAACGTTTCCGCCGAAGTCTACCACCGGCTGAGAATGCTGGTCATAGGGGCGGATGATCTGCTCGCCTTCCTGGAGAGCCGGGGACGGGCCGCCGTGAAAGTCTACAGCCGCATCGCCGAGATCATAGCCCGCCGCATGGAGCATGCGGGCTACCGGAGGGAGAACGTCTCCAGCCTGTACCGGGAAAGAGGGGTCCGGAGGGAACACGATCTTCTGGGGGACAAAGACGTCCCCGCCACGGCCTATTACGGGATCCAGACTCTCCGGGCCATGGAAAACTTCGACATAAGCGGGGTGGTGGGGAATTTCTATCCCGACATGATCACCTCCCTGGCCCTGGTGAAAAAGGCCGCCGCCCTGGCCAACGGCGATCTGGGGCTCATCTCCCCTCCCGTCAGGGACGCCGTGGCACAGGCCTGCGACGAAATCTCCCACGGCATGCTCCACAACCACTTCATCGTGGACATGATCCAGGGGGGAGCGGGCACCTCGGTGAACATGAACGCCAACGAGGTTATCGCCAACCGGGCCCTGGAGATCATGGGTTTCCCCCGGGGGGCCTACGGGGAGTGCCACCCCAACAACCACGTGAATCTCTCCCAGTCCACCAACGACGCCTATCCCACGGCCATAAAGATCGCCCTGGTCCGGGGGAACGTGAAGCTGGTGGAGGTGCTGCGCCGCCTCATCGACGCCCTGGAGAACAGGGCCCTGGAATTCCGGGACATCATAAAGATGGGGCGGACCCAGCTGCAGGACGCGGTGCCCATGACCCTGGGGCAGACCTTCGGCGCCTACGCCTCCGCCCTCAAGCACGAGGTCTACCGCCTGGACGAGAGCGCCGCCCTCTTCCTCAAGGTGAACATGGGGGGCACCGCCATCGGCACGGGGATCAACACGGAGCCCCGGTACCGCTCCCTGGTCATCACCTATCTGCGCCGCGTCACCGGGCTCGACATCTCCCCCGCGGAGGATCTGATCGAGGCGACCCATGACACGGGGGATTTCGTGGGCTATTCCGCCGCCCTGAAGCGCCTGGCGGTCAAGCTCTCCAAAATCTGCAACGATCTGAGGCTCCTCTCCTCCGGCCCCCGGGCGGGGCTGAACGAGATCAACCTGCCCCCCATGCAGCCGGGCAGCTCCATCATGCCGGGGAAGGTGAATCCGGTCATTCCGGAAGTGGTGAACCAGATCGCCTTCAAGGTCATCGGCAGCGACCTGACCGTGACCCTGGCGGCTGAGGCGGGGCAGCTGGAACTGAACGTGATGGAGCCGGTCATCGCGGAGAGCCTCTTCGGTTCCATGGAGATGCTCAAGAACGGTATGGAAACCCTGATGGAACGGTGCGTCCGGGGGATCACCGCCAACGAAGAGCGATGCCGGGGTTACGTGGAGAATTCCATTGGCCTGGTGACCGCCCTGAATCCCCGCCTGGGCTATGAGGTGAGCACCTCCCTGGCCCGGGAAGCCCTGGAAAGCGGTAAAAGCATCTACTCCCTGGTGCTGGAGAGAAAACTCCTGACCGAAGAGGACCTGAAGGGTCTCCTCAAGCCGGAGAATATGATCCAGTATTAGGCTGTTTGATTTTTACGGCGATTTCCTTTACTCTGGAAGGCATGGAAAGGAAATATACCGAAATCGCCGGTTCCGCCCAGCTGGCCGCCTACCGGAAATCCCTTGCGGAGAGGGGCGTCGCGAAAATCGCAGTGGACTTCGAAGGGGAGTTTAATCTCCACGTCTACGGGGAGCATCTGTGCCTGATCCAGGTCTACGACGGACGGGATTTCGTCCTCATCGATCCCCTGAAGACGGGGGAGGAGGAACTGCGCGCCTTCCTGGAGATGAAAAGTCCGGTCAAACTCTTCTTCGGGGCCGATTCGGACCGCATGCTGGTCTATAAGCAGTACGGCATAAAGATCGCCTCCCTCTTTGACGTGCAGCACCTGGTGGAGGTTCTGGATCTGGAAAAGAAGGGTCTGGACAGCGTCCTCTTCTCCCAGCTGGGGGTGGAGGTGGTCAAGAAGAAGAAATTCCAGCAGTACAACTGGATGACCCGGCCCCTGGACGGGGAGGCGAAGGCCTACGCCCTGGGGGATGTGGAGTATCTCTTCCGTCTCAGTGAGGTGCTTCTGGAGAAGATAATAGAGCGGGGGCTGGTGGAGGAAATGGCCTTCCGCCTCGTATCGGGTCAGCTCGATTACGACAGGAAAACCGTCCCGGGGATATTTAAGACCCCCGAGTACAGGAAGATGCGGGGCGCCGTGAAAAGCCGTTACGAAAGGGCCGTAGAGATCCGGGAGGAATTCGCCCGGCAGATGAACGTGCCCCCCAACCTGGTTCTTACCAAGCAGGATCTGGCGGACATCGCCTACGATCCGGCGGCGGTGAAACGGGTGCGGTTCAATAAAAGGGTGACAGAAAAGACCCGGATGGAGCTGATTCGCCGCATGGAACAGGATTAAATATTTTCTATTAATCGTAAAATATTCCTATCACAAAACTTGAGGATATTTTAAGATATACTCCCATCTAATGGAACTGCGGTGGAATTCCGCGACGGCCCCTGCCACTGTGAGAGTCAGACCCTTGTAATCTACAGGAGGTAGTATGAACAATACTCGTCTGACCATCATTTTCCTTATTCTTATGCCCTTCGCCCTGAACGCTTTGGATGTGGTGGTTACCGCGTCCCGTATCGAAGAGGACTCCGCCCTTGTCCCCGCCGTGGTCACCGTCATCGACGAGGAAGACCTGGCCGATGAAGCCACCGTCCTCGACGCCCTGGATAAGGTGCCCGAAGTGAATGTGAGCTCCATGATACCCGGGGAAAAATCCGTTTCCATGGGCGGTTTTTCGGATATCGGTTTCTCCCGGGTCCTGATCCTGGTGGACGGAATCCCTGTGAACCGCCCCGATATGAGCACGTTCAACTGGCTCTCACTGCCAATCGAAAAGGTGGAAAGAATTGAGATTATCCAGGGGGGCTCCTCCGTTATGTACGGGGATCAGGCCGTGGCGGGAGTCATAAATATTATCACGAAGAGAGGTGATGACACCTCAATTACGGTCAAGGCCGGAGTAGATACCCGCCTTTCCAATAATCAATCCTTTTCGGGCCAGTTCAGCCAAGGCGATTTCTCCCTCTTCAGTTCCGTATCCCGCACCGATACCAACTCCTCCCGGGAAAACGGGGATTACTCCCTGTGGAGCGCTACCCTATCCCCTTGCTTTAAAAAGGAATTCTTCTCCCTGAGCGGAGAGATCTATTATACCCCCAGCGAATATGATATGCCCGGAGGGCTGACGGAAGCCCAGTACGAGGCCGATCCGGACCAGTCGGTAAATCCTGACGATACCTGCAGCTCCGTGGATTACGGTATCAACGGCCGGGCAGATATCAGCATGGACAATGGCTCTATCGGACTTCCCTTCTCCCTGACCGTCCAAGCCAAGGATGTCAACTGGGACAGCTCCATGTTTGAATCGGTTCTGACGGATATGGACTTAAGGCCCCAGGTAACCTACGAATTCTGGCTGGAAGATTCCTATCTGGAAAGTATCTCCGGAATTGATGGAAATTATTCCATACTGGACATGGAACTCTTCAATGACGAGGCGCACAAATCGCCAAAGGCTGATGGCAAGACAACCCGCTACAGCCTCTCTCCCTGGGCGGTCCTGAAGTTCTCCTTCAAAGATAAGATCCTTCTCGACACGGGGCTGCGGTACACTTACTCCTCCCTTGAAACAAACACCTCCACCGATATGAAAGACAGCAACGACGCTTCCCCCCTGGTTTACAACGGCGCCGTGACTTGGATCCCCCGGGAGGGGTTAAAAACGTTCGCCTCCTACGATTATGTCTACCGCCTTCCCCTTCTCGATGAACAGGCCTCCTTTTACGGTACCGTCTGGGACTCTTTTTCCCCCCTTGATC
>QKAI01000028.1 GCA_003246505.1 Spirochaetaceae bacterium
CGGCTCCTCGAAGGGCTACTGGAGGACCCCCAGTACGGCACGGACGCCCTCTCCGATCTGGGCTGGATGTATTTCAAACTCCACCGCCTGAGGGACGGGGAGGCCCTGATGCTCCGGGAGCTGGAGAAGGGATTCAACCGGACCTACGCCCATATGCTGGGAACCATCTACTCCGGCCTCTACGACTACGGGAAATCCCGTTCCTACTACCTCCAGTCCGTGGAGAACGCCTTGGCCGGGGGAGACTCCTACTTCGCCGCGGTGGCCTATTACAACCTCTCCCTTCTGGAAATGTCCTTCTACCGGTACGAGCAGGCCCTGGAATACTCCCGCCTCTCCCTGGAGCAGGTGGACCGGGCGTCAGGGCATATCGCCCGGGGGGAGCTGTTCCAGCTGATGCTCGACTACGGGGAGGCCCGGACGGAGTTCCAGGCCGCCTTTGACCTGAACGGCGACTCCCCCCTGGCCCTTCTGGACATGGCCGATCTGAACAGGGAATTCGGCAGGCTGGAGGAAGCCCTGAGACAGGCGGAGGAGATCCGGAGCCGCCGGGACAACAGCTGGATGTACTTTTACGGGATCAACCGCATGGAGTGGGACCGGGACATTACGGAGGTCTTCCGGGACATCTACCGGGGTCTGAGCCGGGAGGCGGCGGTGAAACCGGGGTGGGGCATCACAGGCAGAGCGGGCGCTCTCCTTCTCCGGGCGAAGTACGGGTGGCTCTACCGTTACCATCGGGGCCGTTTCCGGAAGCTCAGCCGGAGGCTGGGGCGGATACAGCTGGAGGAGGATAACCCCCTCCACGGTTGGACCCTGCTGGCGGAGGGGGCCGAAGGATACGGGAGGATCGCCCTGTCCTACTGGAAAAAGGCGGCCCTCTTTGAAACATCCCTCTCCTCTGCGGCGGAACCCTGGTACGATCTGCGCATGGGAAGGGAACAAAAGGACCGGTCCCTGCTGGAAAGGAGCCTCGGGAATTTCCAGCGTCCCTGGGAAAACTCCCCCCGTTCAGAAGCCCTGGCCGGGGCGATTCTCCTCCTCAAGAGGGGAGGGATCGCCCCGGGGGAGAGGGAGAAATTCCTGCGCCTCACCGGATCCCTCTACGGACTCAACAGGGGAGCCCTGAGGCAGAGGGGGCTGACCCTGCCCCTAATCATCGAGGTGCACGGGGCGGAAGCCCGGTCCCTGGGAAGAATGCTCTCCCGCTTTCATCCCCGGGGGTATGCGGAATTCGCCTCCCTGTGTTATTCTGTAACCCTGGTCATCAACGAGGGGGGGACCAGTTCCTGGTATCTGCGGAGTCCCGACGGCCTGACCGCGGGGGGAGGGCAGAGGGAGACCCCCCGTCTGGACAGAAGGGGGAAACGGATGCTCATAGGGGCCATAGAAGAGTCTCTCTACGGAGAGGGGATGTGATACTCCTTCAGGATATCCGTACGGCCCGGCCCGTTCCCTGTCCCTATCTGGAGGGGCGGACCTTCGTTCAGGAGTACTTTTACGCCGCCGCCCTGGATGAACGGGAGTTCGATACCTACCTGGCCAGCGGCTGGAGAAGGTTCGGCCATTTCTTCTTCCGACCCGTCTGCCCCGGATGCCGCGCCTGCCGCCCCGTGCGGGTCTCCACGGAAAGGCTGACCCCCTCCTCCGGTCAGAAGAGGGTCCTCCGCCGGAACTGGGGCACCGGGGTGGTAACGGCTCCCCTCCAGTTCCGGGAGCGCCTCTTTGACATCTACTCCCTCCACTCCCGGAAATTCGGGCAGGAGGACCGGGACAGGGCGGAATTCGAGGAGACCTATTTTCAGAAGGCGGTGCCCGCCTTTCAGACCGAATACTACGTGGGGGAGGAACTGGCCGCGGTGGGCTTCCTGGACGTGGCGTCCAGCGGGTTCAGCAGCGTCTACTTCTCCTACGATCCCCGCTTCTCCTCCCTGAGCCTGGGAACCTTCAGCGTCATCCGGGAAGCGGAACTGGCCCGGGAAGCGGGATTTCCCTGGTACTATCTGGGATACTATATCGCCGAGTGCGACCGCATGGCATACAAGGGGAAATTTTTCCCCCGCCAGTTTTACGACTGGGAGAAGGAGGTCTGGGAGGATGGATAGGGAACTTCTGAGGGAGAGCGTCCTCAGGGAGATGCGCCTGACCTTCTCCCGTTCCAGCGGGGCGGGGGGGCAGAATGTGAACAAGGTGAACAGCAAGGTGACCCTCTTCCTGCCCCTGGAGAGCCTGGAAGGGCTGACCGACGGGGAACGGGAGCAGGTTCGCGCCAGACTCTCCGGCCGTCTGAATGAGAGGGGGGAACTGGTCATACAGGCGGAGGAGGACCGCAGCCAGCTGCGCAACCGGTCCCTGGCCGTGGACAGGCTTTGCGCCCTGGTCACGGAGGCGGCCCGGATCTCCCGGAAGAGACGGCCCACCCGCCCGGGCCGGGCCGCCCGGGAGATCCGGATGGCGGAGAAAAGGAAGCGCAAGGAGGTGAAGTCCCTGCGGGGCCCGGTCTCCCGGGACCGATCCGATTAGGCGGGATCCGTGCGGTACCGGGAGGCTTCCCGCCGTACCGTTTCGATACTGGTCCTGTTCTCCTGCGCCAGATCGGCCACCGCCGTGACGGCCTGGTTTATCTCATTCATTCCGTTGCCTATCTCCTGAATGGCCTGGGAAACTTCGCTTGATATATGGGTCAGATTCTGAACCGCCTCCAGGATGATCCGGTTTCCCTGGGTCATCTCCTCCGAGCCGGCCTTTACCTCTTCTCCGGCGTTCTTAAGGGCCAGAAGGGAGTCGGAGACCAGATTACTGCCCGAAACCTGTTCTTCCATGGAGTTCTGAATCTCCCCGGTGATGCGGCCCATCCTGTCTATATTGGCCAGGATTTCCTCGAAGGAGCGGGTCGAGATTTCCGAGCCCTGCACCACTTCCATAATGCTGGAATTGATATCGCTGATCGTCTGCTTCACCTGGGCGGACTGGGAGGTGGACTGCTCCGCCAGCTTGCGGATCTCATCGGCCACCACGGCGAAACCCCGCCCCGACTGACCGGCGTGGGCCGCTTCTATGGCCGCGTTCATGGCCAGGAGATTCGTCCGGGCGGCGATTCCCGAAATGAGGGCGTTCGCCTGCTCCAGGCGGCGGGATTTTTCGGCGATCGCCGTAACCATTGAGGCGACGCTCTCCAGATTCTGCCGGCCCGAACGGGAGGATTCGGTGAGAATCCCCATGATCTTCTCCGCCTCGTCCGTGGAGGCGGAAACCGATCTGATCTGGGCTATCATCTCCTCCACCGCGGATGAACCCTGCTCAATGTTCTCGTTCTGCCGTTCGATATTCCTGTCCAGGGAGCGGATGTTCTGGGTCATCTGCTCCACCGTGGTCGCCGTTGAGGAGACGCTGATCCCCTGCTTTTCTATCTGCAGAAGGGAATTCCCCACGTTCGTCCGGATCTGATGGACCGCCGCCGCCGTCTCCTCCATATTGGAGGAGAGGTTCAGTCCCAGATCGTCCAGGCTCTGGAGGCTGCCCCCCAGGCCGGTGAAGAAACGGCTGAGGGAGTCGAGCAGGCTGTTCAGGTTCCCCGTCATGCCGGAGATCTCATCCTGCCCCCTGATAATCCCCCGGTCGCTAAGGTCCCCCGAAGCGGCTTCCTCCATAAGGGTTTCGACGGCCCTGATGCGCCGGATAAGATTTTTTCTGATGTAGTAACTGAGGAGGGCTATGATGAAGAGGGACAGCACCAGGCTGGAAAGGATCAGGATATTCCTCAGTACCCGAACCGCACCGTAGGCTTCATCCTTGGATATGGCCAGACAGACCGTCCAGCCCAGTTCGGGAATCTTGATGAAGACACCCTCCTTGGCCACTCCCTGCAGGGTATATTCCAGGGAAAAAACGTCCTCCTCCGTATCCAGAACGGTCTGGAAGAAGGGGTCCACATCCTGGGACTGGGTGTAGAGGAGGTCCTCGCTGGGGTGAATCAGAACCATCCCCTTCCTGTCCAGCACATAGGGGTACCCCGTTTCGCCGATTTTTTTTGTCAGAACCAGCTCCGTGCCCAGTTTGTTCAGATTAAGGGAAGCGGCCAGGAGACCCATGTTCTGGCCTCCCTCCACCAGGGCGACCGCATGGACGATGGTCAGGTTTCCCGTGGCCTTGGAAATCAACGCGTCCGGGGTGGTATAGGTCGTTTCGAATCCGTCAACCACGGCCATGAAATAGTCCCGTCCGGAGATATCCGCTCCGATGATTCCCCCGTCGGTGGAGAACATCACCCTTCCCCTGTTGTCGCTTATGAAAACCGTTTCAAAGAAGGGATTGCTGTAGGAGACGGTCTCCAGAATATTGTTTATGGCCCAGATCCGGTCTTCGGGCAGATCCTCCGGGGACATGAACTCCGTGGTCCCTCCCGCCGCCAGGGAGCAGGTGGAGAAAATATAGGAGATGGACTTCCCGTATCCCTGGATGATATGTTCGTTTTCATCAAGCTCCGTTTCCAACAGGTCCTTGATGGCATCGGTAATACTCATGAAGTTCTGTTCCTGCTGTATACCGATCTGCTTCTTCATCATGGAAGTGACAAAGAGGGAGAGGGCGGTAAAAGCGGTAAGCAGAACCAGAACGATTAGGACTATCAGCGGGGCGGCGAAGGACTTCCTGCCCCCGTTCCCCCTTTGTGACGCGTTCATATTCCTGTCTCCGAATTAGAAAGATTCCGCTTATAAGTCTAGGGAGGACAGGGGCATAATACAAGAAAAAAATATGAATATTATACGATTATTTACGGAATTTCACTCTCCCCGTCATGGGTATAGAAACCGGCCTCCTCTCTCACCGCCCGTATGTGGTCACGGTTGTTCATACTCAGATCGGTGATGGAGCCGACCGCCTTATTGATCTCGTCTATCCCCTCTCCGATTTCGGAAATGGATTTGAGAACGTCCCCGGAGATCACCGAGAGATCGGAGACGGCCTTCCGTATGTCGTTATTGGCCCGGGTCATGTTACGGGATCCCTCGGATACCCGCGATCCGGAGGATTTGAGCTCCTCCAGGGTTCGGAGAATCTGCGTGCTTCCCCCCACCTGTTCCTCCATGGAGGTGTGGATGTCCCCGGTTATGCGGCTCATGGATCCGATCCGGTTATGAATCACGGCGAAGGATTCCCCGGTCTTTTCCGTCTCCCCCACGATCTGGTCTATCCGGGAATTGATCTCCCGGATAGTCTTCTTCACCTGGGCGGACTGGGTGGTGGACTGTTCGGCAAGTTTGCGGATTTCATCGGCCACCACGGCGAATCCCCGGCCGGCGGCACCGGCATGGGCGGCTTCGATGGCGGCGTTCATGGCCAGCAGATTGGTCCGGGCGGCGATGCCCGAAATCAGGGTGTTGGCCTGCTCCAGTTCCCGGGACTGATTCTGAATATCCCCGGTCATGCGGCTGACTTCCTCAACATTCTCCCGGCCTTCGGAGGAGGACTCCATGAGGGCGGCCATCAATTTCTCCGCCTCCCCGATGGAGAGGGAGACGGTCCGGATCTGGTTTATCAACTCCTCCACCGCGGCGGAGCCCTGGAGGATATTTCTGTTCTGATCATCGATGTTGCTGTCCAGATCCTGGATGTTGCGGGAAATCTCCTCCACCCTCTTTACCGTGGAGGAAACGCTTTCCTCCTGATCCCCGATCCGTCCCAGGGAACCCTTCACGTTGCTGCGGATCTGCTGAACCGCGGCCAGGGTCTCCTCCATGTTGGCGGAAAGATCGGAACCCATATTCTCCAGATTATCCATGCTGCCCATGAGATGGGTGAAAAAACCGGACAGGGTGTCGAGGAGAACGTTGAAATGGGAGGTCATGAGGGAGATCTCATCCCTTCCGGAGACGGAACTTCTCATGGTCAGATCCCCCCGGGAAGCGGCGGAGAGCACCCCCCCCATAAGGTCCAGCCGGCGGACCAGTTTGCCTCTGATATAGAAGGAGATAATCATCCAGACAATGAGGAGGACGAGGCCGCTGGAGGCGAACATGATGTTTCTGAGCTTATTGGCGGCGAAATAGGCTTCCCTCTCCTCTATGGCGAAACAGACCGTCCAGTTGAGATTGAAGATTTTTAAGAAGGTCCCCTCCATCTTCCTGCCCTCCCCCTCGTAGGAGGTGGTCATGGACTGAAGGGGGTTGTCCAGGACTTTCTGAAAGAAGGGATTCAGTTCCTGGGCTTTGCGGAAGATCATATCCTTCTGGGGATGAACGAGAATATTTCCTTCCCCGTCAATGAGAAAGGGCAATCCCGTTTTCCCCGTTTTCTTGCTCAAAATGGTTTTATGGCCCAGACGGCCCAGATCCAGGGTCGCCCCCAGAAATCCTTCCATGATCACCCTCTCCCCCGAGAGGGCTGTCCCCTGCACGATCAAAGGATTCCCCGTATGGGAGGATTTTTCCGTGAGGGGAGTCGTATAGACAGGGATGTCTCCCCCTTG
>QKAI01000080.1 GCA_003246505.1 Spirochaetaceae bacterium
ATGAAATAATCGGCCAGCTCCAGGGCGAAATCCATATCGTGGGTAATCCCGACGATGGTCTTCCCCTCCCCCTTGAGCTCCCGTATCTTCTCCTTGATCAGGCCAACCTTGCTCCTGTCGATGAAAGTGGTGGGCTCGTCCATGAAAAAGAGTTCCGGATCGGTGACGATGGCCCGGAGAAAGGAGAAAATCTTCCTTTCCCCCGCGGAGAGGGCGGCGGGCCTCTGGTCCAGGGACTCGGTGAAGTTCATGACCCTCACGGTGCTGTTCACGATCTCCTCCAGGCGGGCCTTGGAGATATGGGGATCGGTCACCAGCACGGGAAGGGTCAGATTGTCGTAGAGGGACATGTTGGCCCAGAGCGCCCCGTCCTGGAAAAGAAAGCCCGTGCGCCTCTGCATATGCTGGTAATCCCTTTCGTTCATCCGGGAGACATCGGTCTCTTCGAAGAGGACCCGGCCGGTGATGTTGGGATAGAGGCCGGCGGCCACCTTGAGGAGGGAGGACTTCCCGCAGCCCGAAGCCCCGATGATGATGGTGGTGCTGCTCCGGGGGAAGGCATGGGAGATATCCTGCAGGATCGCTTCCCTTCCCACGACGTAGGAGACCTCTTCCAGTTTTAGAATCTCATCCACATAAATCTCCTAAAGCAGGGCGGCGATGATGATCACATCGGCCACGATGCACGCCACGATGGACGTCCCGATGGACCGGATGGTCCTGACGGGGACCTCGGTCACGGCCAGGTTCACCTTGAATCCGTGGTAGCAGGAAACCACCGCGATGATGATGCCGAAGACGAAGCTCTTGACGAAGGAGGAGATCACATCCACCACATCCATCTGCATGACTAGCCCGGTCAGATACTCCTTGAAGGGGAAGGGGGAGATCAGATTGGCCACCAGGTAGGACCCCAGCAGCCCGAAGAGGTTGAAGTACACGTTGAGCAGCACCATGGCCGTGGTGACCCCTATGAGCCTTGGAACCCCCAGCTGGGAGATGGGATTGATGCCCACGGACATGTAGGCCTCCATTTCATGGGAGATGACCATGTTCCCCAGCTCCGTGGTGATGGCGCTGCCCGACCGGGCGATGATGATGAAGGCGGTGACCAGGGGGCCCATCTCCCTCATGATGACCACGATGAGGATTTCATAGAGAAGATCCGGGTTGCCCAGAAGAGGCAGGATGGCGTTGCCCTGCACGATGAGAACGACCCCGCCCCCCAGAGAGATGAGGGCTATGACCGAAAGGGCCTCCACGCCGGTAAAGAAGATCTGCATGATGAGGACCCGCAGGCCGATCCTCCTTTTCTGAAGGAAGAGAAGGGTTTCCTTTGTCAGGAAGAGAAAAAAACCGATCGCCTCGGAGTACTCGGCCAGCTTCGTTCTGAACCATCGGCCTGTCGCGGTAACCATAGGTGATTATATAACGTACGCAAAAGGGCAAACAAGCGATTTTTAGGGGGAAACACTTTTTTTTTAATGGGAATGGTGTTAATCTTTCGAACAGTTCCGGAGGTATTGAAACGTGAGACCCGTCTATCTGTCCCTGCTTTGGGGACTGCTGCTCCTATCCTGCAGCGACAAGACTCCGCCCGCCCCCTATACGGAGGACGAGGTGCAGCGGCTGAACCGGGAGATCCGGCTGAACAGCCTGACGCCGGACCAGTATGTGACGGATCTGCTTGCCGAAAACGACAGGGTCATGGTGACGGAGAGCGCGGGATACGGGGAGGGGCTGGAAGTCCTCAAGTATCTGCTGCCCCTGCTTCACAGCCGGGGGATCACCCGCCTGGACCTCTGGTTCCTTCCCCGGGACGGGTTCGTTCAGGCCAATGCCCTGGTGAATGCCTCCCGCTTCTTCGAGGAGTCCGCCGCCGATCTGATGGGTCGGGCGAGCTACCGCTACCTCTACGGGGAGCACCTGGAATTTCTCCGGTATCTCTACGACTTCAACCATACCCTGGAAGAGGGGGAGCCCAGGCTGGTGCTGACCGACCTGACATCCCCCGCTGAGGAGGGGATCAAGGGCCTTCTCTACGGAACGGAACCCCTGGCCGGTGTCCCCTCCCTGTACATACAAAGTCCCCCGGAGTGGAGGAAGAGAGTGAAGGGGGGTGAGAAAACCCTCATCGACCGGCTGAACCAGCTCTATGACGGGTCGGAGGGAGCCCCCTTCTTTTTCGTAGCCCCTTCGGATCACTTCCTCTGGGAGAAAACCGGAGAAGAGGCCCTGCTGGTACTGGCCAGGCCCCTGTCCCTTTCCCCCTGCACTCCCCTGGCGGGAGGGATCAACAGAACCAATTACCTTGCCGCCCTGAAGGATTTTCCCGATATCCCCCTCAAAAAGCCCGCCCCGGCGGCAATCTATCTTATGAAAAGGGCTCAGAGGAGATATCTGAAGGAACTGGTCAACTCTCCCTGAGAGAGGAAAAATCCCGCAGCCCCAGGGTGCGGCATATTTCCGTGGAGACCTGGGAGTTGTTCAGGGTATAGAGATGTATGCCCGGTACCCCCTTGTCCAGGAGATCCCTCACCTGTTCCGACGCCCAGTGGATTCCCGCCCGGGCGACCAGTTCGTCCTCCCCGGCCCTTTGCACCAGCCTTATGAGGGGGGCGGGGAACCGGGCGTTCGCCGAAAGATCGGCCATGCGGGCCATGGACTTGAGGGAGGTGATGGCCATGATTCCCGCCACCACCGGCACGTTGATGCCCACCGTGGAGCACCGGTCCACGAAATCATAATAATCCCGGTTATCGAAAAAGAGCTGGGTGACGATGTAGTCGGCCCCCCGGTCCATCTTCTCCTTGAGGAAGTCGATCTCCCGCAGACGGTTGGGCGCTTCCGGATGTCCCTCGGGAAAACCGGCCACCCCTATGCCGAAGTGGGGCTTGCGCTCCTTGATGAAGGCGACCAGATCGGCGGCATGGTCAAAGCCCTTGCCCGAGGGGTTCCATTCGGACATCCCCGCGGGAAGATCCCCCCTCAGGGCCAGGATGTTCTGCACCCCCGCCCGGTCGTAATCGTCCAGGATGCGGGCCACTTCCTCCCGGGTAGATCCCACGCAGGTCAGGTGGGCCACCACTTCCAGGCCCGCTTCCTTTTTAATGCGGTTCACCAGGCGGTGGGTATTCTCCCGGGTGGAACCGCCCGCCCCGTAGGTAACGCTCACGTAGGAGGGCTTGAGCGACTCCAGCTCCTCCATGGTATAAAAGAGATTGGTAAACCCCTTCTCCGTTTTGGGGGGAAAGAATTCAAAACTTACCGCCGTATGCCTGTCCGATTTTAAAATATCAATCACTTTCATGGATTAACTCCTGTCATATATCACAAATCATCATATCATTACTTGATGATATTAGTCAACATTACCTTTCGATCCGCCGGAAGAGGGAAAGAGGAAGGCCTCACGGCCCATCCTGCGCCGGAGAAGGTTAAGCCCCCTCTGCACCGACGGGAGCCCCAGGATTCTATGGGTCAGCCAGGTCTTCCCGGGAAATCTCATCAGAATAAGCCCTGCCAGCATGGTCAGGAGCCCCTGTCCGGGGATGAAGAGCATAATGAATCCCATGATCAGGAGAAGCCCCCCTCCCAGATTCCTGAGGATAAGGTTTACCATATGAAGCACGGGATGTCTCTCCCTACGGGCGGTTTTCCTGAGAAAAATATCCCGGGGCAGGGATTTAATAAGAAGGGGAAGTGTCAGCAGGGCTCCCAAAAAGAGGATGAGAGAGACAATTCCCACAATCCCAAGCATATTTGCCATGGCCGGTTTCATGATAACAGACTAGCATATTCCGCAGGGTGAGTTAACAATTAATCGGAGAAACCCCCTTGCTTTTCCCGAATATTGGGCTTACTCTTGACGAAGATCATTTAAGGGAGGATCCTATGGCCCATGTAATTGATGGCGATGAATGCGTTAACTGCGGCGCATGCGAACCGGAATGCCCCGTGGAGGCTATCAGCGAGAAGGGCGGTGTGAGAGTTATCGATCCCGATACCTGCACCGACTGCGGTTCCTGTGTAGACGCCTGTCCCGCTGACTGCATCAGCCAGGCATAAATTGAGAGGCTTCGCAGATTCCTGGGAGGCCGCCCGTTTCCGTTCCCGGGTATACCGGCGGATCAGGACCTTTTTCCTGGACCGGGGATACCTGGAAACGGAGACTCCCCTACTTTCCCCCGACCTGATACCCGAAAGCGCCATTGAAATCTTCAAAACGGAAAAATGGGATTTCTCCGGAAGGACATCGGAGCTCTTCCTCGTCCCCTCTCCGGAGATCTGGATGAAGAAGCTCCTGTCGCGGGGTTCGGGCAGTCTGTTCCAGATAGGCAAGTGCTTCCGCAATTCGGAGCAGTCCGGACGAATCCATCGGAACGAGTTCTCCATGCTCGAATGGTACGGGGTGAATCTGGACTACCGGGACAATATTATCCTGACAGGGGAACTGTTTCAGGAGCTCTCCTCCCTGACCCGTCACGAAACGCGGCATTACTTTACCGATCCCTTCCTGATCCTCTCCATGGACGAAGCCTTCCGGCAGTATGCGGGATTTTCCCTGGGGGCGAGAAACAGCCTCGGGGAGCTGAAGCACGAGGCGGACCGCCTGGGCCTTCCCCGTGAGGAATCGGACGACCGGGAAACCCTGTTCAACCGGATTTTCCTCTCCCTGGTGGAACCGGCCCTGCCCCGGGACCAGACCGTCGTCCTGATCGACTACCCCGCCTTCGTCCCCACCCTGGCGCGGAAAATTGAGGGGACCCCCTGGTGCGAGAGATGGGAGATGTACATAGGGGGGATCGAGATCTGCAACTGCTACACCGAAGAGACGGACAAGGAGAAGGTGGGCGCCTACTACGAGGGGGAAGCGGCCGAGAAAAACCGGACGGCCCTCGTACCCCACCGGACGGACAGGGGCTTCGCCGCCCTCTTCCATAAGGACTATCCCGCCGTATCGGGCAATGCGGTCGGCCTGGACAGACTGATCATGGCCCTTTCCGGAGCGGACAGTATAGACCAGGTACTGCTCTTTCCCTGAAACACCTCAAAATAGCCCGGGGGCAGTTTATTTTTTTCCTTGGTTCTGATATACTGTTGCTCCGAAACAAAAAACAAGAAAGGATACAGATAATGGGTGTAATTAAAGCTGGCTCTATCGATAACAGCATGTTTATTCTGGAAAAGGGAGATCCCTATTCCGTTGTGGAGAGGGAATTCGTCAACCCCGGCAAGGGATCCTCCTTCGTACGTCTCAAGCTCAAGAACCTCAAGACCGGTGCGGTATTGAAGATTACCCACAAGGCTCAGGACAACGTGGATCAGATTGATGTGGCCGATGTGGCTTCCCAGTACCTCTATGCGGACGGGGAGAACTTCCACTTCATGAACAACGACACCTTTGACCAGTACGAAGTGCCCGAAACCGTACTGGGGGACAAGAAATATTTCCTCATCGAAGGGGATACCTACAAGGTGGTTCAGTGGAACGGGGAAACCCTGGATATCAAGCTGCCCCCGAAAATGGACCTTATCGTCACCGAGGCGGAAGAAGCCGTCAAGGGGGACACGGTTACCGGGGCCACCAAATTCGTGGTTGTGGAGACCGGTCTCAAGGTCAAGGTTCCCATCTTTATCAAGGAAGGGGAAAAGATCCGCATCAACGTGGACACCCTGGAGTACCAGGAGCGCATCAATAGCTAATCAGGATCTTTCCCGCCTATCAAACAAGACGGTCCCCTTACAGTTCAGCGGTCATAAGCTGCGCCTGGCCCTGAGCCTGGGACTTTTTTCCAGCAACGATGTGGATGCGGGGACCCGTCTTCTTTTAAAAACCCTCGCCAAGGAGACCGATCTCCCCTCCCTCCGTACCATAGCCGATATCGGATGCGGGGTGGGCACCATCGGCCTGGCTTTGAAGGCCCACCTGCCCGGGGCGCGGGTCATCCTGCGGGACCGGGACGCCCTGGCCGTTGACTTTACCCGGTGGAACGGCGAACTGAACGGGATCAAGCCGGATCTGGTGGAGCAGGAACTGCTTCTGAATGGCCTGGAAGAGGGCAGCCTGGATTTGCTGGTCACCAATATTCCCGCCAAGGCCGGCGAATCGGTCCTGGAGGATTTTTTCTTCCGCTCCCCCAACTTTCTGACCGACAAGGGTCTGGTCGCCCTTGTCATAGTCTCCCCTCTCAGGGAAGAGGCGGAAGCGCTCATGGAGAGGCTGGGCATTGAGATCCTCTACCGGGAGCATACGAAAATGCACTCGGTCTACCACTACCGCCGGAAAGAGAGGCGCGGGGAGGATCAAGGGCTGGAGCCCTACATCCGCCACCGTTCCGACTATATCCTGGAGGGACGGTCCTACTCCCTGGATACGGTTTACAACATCCCCGATTTCGATAAGATCGGATGGAGCCATCAGCTGGCCGCCGGTTTGATGAAACCCCACGCCAAAAGCGGTAC
>QKAI01000479.1 GCA_003246505.1 Spirochaetaceae bacterium
AGCGGGTGGCCCTGGCCCGGTCCATCGTGATAGAGCCGGATCTCCTCCTTCTGGACGAACCCCTCTCCAATCTGGATGCCAAACTGCGTGAGGAGATGCGGGCCGAACTGAGCCGCCTTCAGCATCAGCTGGGCATCACCATGATCTATGTCACCCACGACCAGATCGAGGCCCTCAGCCTCTCCAGCAGGATCATCATCATGAATCAGGGGCTGATCGAACAGATGGGAACGCCCCGGGAGATTTACAGCAGACCGGCCACATCCTTCGTGGCCAGATTCATGGGCTTCGACAACCACCTTACGGGTTCCGTGGTCTCTTCCGAACCCGGTTCTGTGGAAGTAAGCACTGCCGGGTCCGTCATAAAATGCCCCTCCTTCGACCGGAAATTCGAAAAAGGGGATGAGGTCAATCTCTTTTTCAGGGCCGAGGACGCCCAACTCGGCGAGGCTGCCTCGGGATTCTCCGTACCGGTAAAGCTGAACTATGCCAGCTTTCAGGGCAAGAGCAACCTCTGTACGGTGGAAACGCCCGAAGGCATCACTCTGCAGGTCATCACCCATTCTTCCCTTCTTGAGCAGAAGGGAGACCTCTTTCTGATTCTCTCACCGGAGAAGATAATGGTGGAGAAATCCTGAGCTTATGCAGATAGAAATCAACCGGGAACGCCTTATCACCACTTTGATTGAGCTCTGCTCCATCTCCAGTCCCTCGGGAGCGGAAGAACCTGCGGCCGGCTACATCCTGAAGGAGGTGGAAGCCGCCGGATTCTCCTGGGAGAAAGACGAAACCGGCAACATCTACGTCTCCTGCCTCAAAGGCCGGGGGACACCCCTGTTCCTCTCCTCCCATATGGATACGGTCCCTCTCCCGGAAGGGAAAGGAGTCACCGTCCTCCGCCGTGGGGGAAGGATCAGCAGCGACGGCACCACCATCCTGGGGGGAGACGACAAGCAGGGCGTGGCCGCCGCTCTGGAGATGATGAGACTCTGCGCAGAATACCCTGAGGAGCACAGGGACCTGGAGCTTCTTTTCACCGTACAGGAGGAGAGGGGCAGCGCCGGGAGCGCCCGGACCGAACCGGAACGTCTGAAGAGCCGGGACGGCTTCAATCTGGACGGAGAGACTCCTCCGGGAACGGTCATCTACAAGGCGCCCTATAAGGAAAAGTTCATCTGTACCGTCAGGGGAGTCAGTTCCCATGCGGCCCTGGCCCCCCTGGAAGGCCTCAACGCTATTGTCCTGGCCTCCCGCATCATCGCCCGCCTCCCCCTTGGCGAACCCGGTCCCCACTCCACCTCCAACGTGGGGGTGATCCACAGCGGAAAGCAGATCAATGTCGTTCCCGATACGGCTGTCTTCGAGGGAGAACTGCGGAGCTTTTCACCCGACGAATTCGAGAAAATCCGGGAGGAGTTCAACGGAATCTGCGCGGAAGAGGCCCGTCTGATGGGCGGGGAGGCCCGGATCGAGTGGACCCTCTGCTACGAATCCTACGAGGTGGGTCCGGATGAGAACTGCTGCCTCTGGTTCAACAGAGCCTGTGAAGATCTGGGCGTGGAACCCCGCTACACCGAATCCCGGGGAGGCGGCGACAGCAACCAGCTCAACAACAAGGGTCTGCGGAATCTGGTCTTCGGCCTGGGAATGCACAACATCCACAGCGTGGACGAATACGTTGTGGAAGAGGAGTACTGCCGGGGCGTGGAGCTCCTGGCCAGGATCGTCTTTCCCGGCGGTGAGGTCCGGTAGACCTCAGTTTTGCGGGCGGACCGCCTGCAGTCCCAGTTCATTCAATGCCGGGAGGGCGCAGATCTTCTGATAGAACTCCTGCCCCCGGCTCCTGATTTCAGACATATCCAGGTGGGGAATCTTCCGGTTCTCCATCAGAATCCGTCCCTCCACCATCACCGTATCCACATCCCGGGGGGAAGCCCCGTACACCAGAACAGAGTAGGGATCGTAGACGGGAAACATCGCCGGACTGGAATGGTCCATGATCACGATGTCCGCCCGTTTGCCCGGTTCGAGGGAACCGGTGATCCCGTCGATGTGCAGGGCCCGGGCGCCGCCGATGGTGGCCATCTCGACCACGGCGGACGGGGGCATGGCCTGGGGATCGAGGCGGACAAGCTTGTGAACCTGGGAGACCGTACCCATCAGGCTGAGGAGGTCCTGGGTGTTGCCGCTCATGGGACCGTCGCTGCCCAGACCGACAGGGATGCCCAGTTCCAGCATCTCGGGAACCGCAGCCACTCCCTTGGCCGCCTTGATGTTGGCCGCCATATTGTGGGCCACCCCAACCCCTCTCTCTTTCAGAATCTCTCTGTCCCTTTGATCGGTGAAGATGCAGTGGGCCGCTACGACCCCTTCATCCAGGACTCCCAGCTCATCCAGTCGGACAACGGGACTGGTTCCGTATTCCTTCTGAAACTGCTCCATCTCAAAGGGCATCTCATTCAGATGCAGGGTCATGGGCACACCCTCGGATCGGGCCAGGTCGCGGCACTCGATCATGTGAGGACCGTCCACCGTATAGGGGGCGTGGGGAGCCACCGCCGGAGTGATCAGATCATGATCTTTCCAGGCCTTGATGAATTTGCGGGCATAGGCAATGCCGCCGTAGGGTTCGGGGCTGTCGGGAGAGGGGGAATCGACCACCGTCTCTCCCAGGAAGGCCCGGAGACCAGCCCTGTCGGCGGCACGGGCGACAGCCTCTTCAAAGTAGTACATGTCGAAGACCGTGGTGACGCCTCCCTGGATCATCTCGGTCAGTGAGTGGAGGGAAGCCCAGTAGACCAGGTCATCGGTCACCACCGCCTTCTCCAGGGGAAAAAGGACCTTCCGGAGGCGGTCCTTCCGGTCGTCCGCCAGGGAACGGAAGAAGGACATCCCCAGATGGGTGTGGGTGTTGATCATCCCGGGCATGACGATGCCGCCCCTGGCGTCGATGACTCTAAGGTTCCGGACATCTTCAGGGACGATCTCACCGGGTTCGACGCGGATGATCTTCCCCCCCTCCGTCAGGAGGGAACCGCCGTAAAACACATCCTTCCGGGCATTCATTGTAAGGATCAGGGCATTTTTGATCAGTATTCTCTGCGGGGTTTCCATAGGATCACCTGTAGCTCTTCATCAGACCCATAAAGAGACGGGAAAAGGCGTCCTGATCAACCTCCAGACAGACATCCACATTCCGCGGAGCTTCCGGTTCGACATCGTTCAGGACAAGCACCCTGCCCAGAGTTTCGGGGTCCCGGGTCTCCACGCCCAGGGCATGGGGAGTGCGTTTTGTAATTTCCGGATCGATCACCCCCGCCACGGCCAGGGGATCGTGCATCTTCAGGCCGTCCAGCCCCTTGCTTCTGTAAAAGGCCTGATAGTAGCGGATCATGGCAACCGTCTGCGTCAGAACCAGGCCGCCCCAGCCTTCGATCTCGTCGATCTGTTCGGCAAACAGGAGGGCATGGTTGGTCACATCCAGACCATACATTTCAATGGGAATGCCTGAACGGAGTACGATATCCGCCGCCAGGGGATCGGCATAGAAGTTGAACTCGGCGTACCGAGTGACATTGCCCCTGCCCAGGGAGCCGCCCATAATTGTCAGTTTTTTGACAAGGAGGAGGACATCCGGGTGATTCTTTATAAGAAGAGCAATATTGGTCAGGGGACCCATGGCAATGAGTTCCAGCTCCCCGTTGTGTCGGATGAGTTCCTCAAAGAGCATCTCATCGGCGCTGCGGGAGCTGACCGAGCCGGTCAGGGGAAGGTCTACATTTCCTAAACCGTTGCTGCCATGGACATCCGAGGCATTGCAGGGCTTCCCGCTCAGGGGGCCCGATGCCCCGACGGCTACTTCGATATTTTTTCCGGCCAGGGCGCAGAGGGCCAGGGCGTTCCGGGCGGTCAGATCGGAGGACACATTGCCGGCGACAGCCGTAATCCCCAGCACCTCCAGCTCTTCCGAGGCAAAGGCGATCAGCAGTGCCAGGGCATCGTCGATCCCCGGATCACAATCTATAATGACTTTTTTTCCCATGACTCAGCTGCCTCCCGAAGTTCCGTGTTCCGCTTTTAGACGGATACCATGGATTGTACATGAGAGGAGCGGTCAGGGCCAGCCCCGGGGACAGGCAGCCCCCCGGGACCGGTCATTCGGGCGGGGGAAATGGAATCAGTTCAGTGCCGGATAACTGCTGCGGGATCGGAGAGCGATCTTCACCAGACTCAGCATGACGGGGACTTCCACCAGAACACCTACGACGGTGGCCAGAGTGGCCCCGGAGGAGAGACCGAAAAGGCTGACCGATACGGCCACGGCCAGTTCGAAAAAGTTGGAGGCACCGATCATTCCCGAGGGAGCGGCCACCTGGTAGGGCACCTTCCAGAGCCGGGACCAGCCGAATCCCAGAAAGAAGATGAAGTAGGTCTGGATGATCAGGGGCACGGCGATCAGGACGATGGCCAGGGGGTTCTGCAGGATAGTTTCACCCTGGAAGGAGAAGATGATGACCAGGGTTAAAAGGAGACCGGCCTCGGTGATACCGTCGAATTTGGCACAGAAGACATTTTCAAACCACTCTTTTCCATGGTTCTTCAAAAGGACAGTCCGGGTAATGAAACCGGCAGCCAGGGGAATCACCACAAAAAGGACAACCGACATGAAGAGGGTATCCATGGGGACTGTTACATTGCTCACACCCAGGAGGAGGGCGACGATGGGAGCAAAGGCAACGAGGATGATCAGGTCGTTCACGGCAACCTGCACCACCGTGTATCCGGGGTCACCGTCTGAGAGATAGCTCCAGACGAACACCATGGCCGTACAGGGGGCGGCGCCGAGGAGGACCGCACCGGCGATATACTCGGTTGCCAGAGTATCGGGAATGAAGGCCCGGAAGATGACCTTCAGGAATAACCAGGCGATCAGATACATGGTAAAGGGCTTTATAAGCCAGTTGATCACCAGGGTGACCACCAGACCTTTAGGCTTCTTCCCCGCATTGACAAGACTCTTGAAGTCCACCTTCAGCATCATGGGATAGATCATCAGCCAGATCAGGACGGCGACGGGAATTGAAACTCTGGCGTACTCCCACTGACCCAGAGTGGCGGGCACCTGGGGAAAAATGATACCGACGGCTACGCCCAGAACGATGCAGGCGGCCACCCAGATCGACAGGTACCGGGCAAAGAAGCCGATTTTCTTTTCTGACATATATGAAACTCCTTGGAAGAATACTTTCTAATTGGTAATTTGGCAAATTCGCCAAATATCGTCAAGTGGAGATTGACCGGATCGATTATTTTCATCAAATTCAAATAATGAATTACGAAAAGGAAAAACTCCTGGCCGCCTCCCGGTCCCGGGTCATGAAGGCCATGGGCCACCCCACCCGCATCTTTATGGTGGACCTCCTTGCAAAGCAGGACCTCACCGTCGGCGATCTGACCGAAGCGGTGGGCGCGGATGTCTCCACCGTCTCCAAGCACCTCTCCCTCCTCCGGCAGGCGGGGCTGCTGGTGGACAGGAAGGAGGGGAACAAGGTTGTCTACTCCCTCATCTGCCCCTGCATCATGGAATTCATCCACTGCATCGACGATGTGATCTATCAGGATGCGGAAAAAGGCATCTCCTGCGTCCTGCCGGGAGCGAAAATCACAACCGGGTCCGGGGGGTCCACGTAGCAATAAACCCTTGAAAATGCTATCTTGGCTCATTCAGAAATTTGAGGTGAAAAATATGAAAGATCCCAACTGCGGCTACTGTATGGAAGGCGATGTCCTGGGAGCCTACGGCATAAAAATCTGCGATTTGGAGACATCCAAGCTGGTCCTGTTCAAGGAACAGAGCCACCGGGGACGGGTCATCGTCGCCTATAAAGAGCACATCGGTGACATCACTCTTCTGTCCGATGAACAGAGAAACGCCTTCTTTGCGGATGTGGCCAAAGTGTCCGGAGTCCTGCAGAAGGTCTTCAGTCCCGACAAGGTCAACTACGGAGCCTATGGCGATACGGGATCCCACATCCACTTCCACCTTGTACCCAAGTACAAAGACGATTTCGAATGGGGCGGCACCTTCGCCATGAACCCGGCACAGAAGTACCTGAGTGACAGCGAGTACTCCGAAATCATCGACCTAATCAAAAAGAATCTCTAAATTTTCCGGGGCCGCCGGCTTACGCCGGACGGGCTCTCCGCGGCAATGCCCCCGGGGACGGAAGTCTCCGGGCTTGCTCCGCGCCGCCCTCCTCCGCCCCGGCATTTCTGCTCCGATCCCTCGTCCGGGGACACTTCTGGTGAAGAATCATTCTTTCGCATAAAAAATTTGCATTAATATTGATAATGATTATCATTATCTTTAACAAGTGAAACAAAAACAGCTGAATTGATTTCCTGAACAAGGAAATTATACGGACTTTTTTACATAAACAAAAGTTTCCTGTTAC